>DXDJ01000073.1 GCA_019115525.1 Candidatus Helicobacter avistercoris
TAAATAATGATCATACTCTCTAGCCTAAGGGCTAGAGAGTGATAAGATTTGCTGGTGCTTCCTTTGGAGGCACCCTAGAGTCTTATCGGTTTTGTTTATTTTTACCCTGCGGTCTCCTTTTAAAATAAAATTCGCAGGGGTTTTTTGATCTTCTTGGTTTTTCAAGAAGCAGCCATCCCTTACCCCCCCCCCCCCTAGGGATGGCTGGGATTCTAGAAAATATCAATCAATCTTAAGCACACTCAAAAATGCTTCTTGAGGTAGTTCGACTTTTCCGATTGCTTTCATTCGCTTTTTTCCCTCTTTTTGCTTCTCAAGAAGTTTTCGCTTCCTTGTGATGTCTCCTCCATAGCATTTGGCTGTTACATTTTTGCCCATTGATTTGACTGTTTCTCTAGCGATGATTTTATTACCCACACTTGCTTGGATCGCTACTTCAAATAGCTGTCGTGGGATAAGCTCTTTCATCGATTCTACTAGTGCCCTACCCTTTTGGTATGCCTTGCTTCTATCTACGATGATTGAGAGAGCATCTACAACCTCTCCTGCTACACGCACATCCAGCTTGACAAGATCACCATCGCGATATTCAATTGGCTCATAATCAAAGCTTGCATAGCCTTTTGTGCTGGACTTAAGCTTGTCATAAAAATCCATCACAATTTCATTGCTTGGGAGTGCATACACTAGCATCACCCTACTCTCATTGATATACTCCATTTTTTCCTGCACACCTCGGCGATTATTGAGCAGTGTAATGACATTTCCTAGATATTCTGTTGGCGTGATGATAGAGGCTCGCACATAAGGCTCTTGGATTTTGGCAATCCTCTGCTCAGGGGGAAGCTCACTTGGGTTTTGCACTCTCATCACCTCTCCATTGGTAAGATGCACCTCATATACCACGGTAGGAGCCGTAGCGATGAGATCTAGATCAAACTCTCTCTCAAGCCTCTCTTTGACCACCTCCATGTGAAGCAATCCCAAAAATCCTACACGAAACCCAAATCCCAATGCCACAGAAGTTTCAGGCTCAAAATCAAGTGCAGAATCATTAAGCTTGAGTTTGTTGAGTGCATCTCTTAGCTCCTCAAATTTATCTGTCTGGATTGGATAGATTCCTGCAAATACAAAAGGCTTAGCAGGCATAAAACCCTCTACTGGCTCGCTTGTAGGATTGAGTGCATCAGTCATCGTATCCCCCACTGCAATATCTGTAAGACTTTTTAGTCCCAAAGATACGATCCCTATCTCTCCACAAGAGAGCTTAGGAGTTTTTTGCTGGTGGATGGGGTGAGGATACATAAGACTTAGCACTTCATGCGTCTTTTGAGTATTCATCATTGTAAGCTTTTGCCCTACTTCAATACTCCCATCAATCACCCTTACAAGGGATAATGCCCCCAAGTAGTTGTCAAACCAAGAGTCGTAAATAAGAGCTTTTGTAGGAGCTTCAGGATTGCCCCTAGGAGATGGGATCTTCTCCACTATCGCCTCCAGTAATGCCTGTATCCCCACCCCACTCTTTGCACTTACTTCTAGGGCTTCAGAGCAATCAAGTGCAATAGTGTTTTCGATATCTTCTTTTACCCCCTCTACATCACTTGCAGGCAGATCGATTTTGTTAAGCACTGGGAGGATTTCAAGATGATTATCAAGGGCGATATAAACATTTGCAATCGTTTGAGCCTCTACCCCTTGTGTGCTATCCACCACAAGCAATGCCCCCTCACAGCTACTAAGACTTCTGCTAACCTCATAGCTAAAATCCACATGCCCTGGAGTGTCGATAAGATTGAGGATATAGGGTTTACCTTTGTAGGTGTAGTTTAGCCTTACAGATTGAGCTTTGATCGTGATCCCTCGCTCTTTCTCAATATCCATTGTATCCATCACTTGACTTGTCATCTCTCGCTCACTAATCGCACCACACTCTTGGATCAAGCGATCAGCTAGTGTGCTTTTGCCATGATCAATATGAGCAATGATTGAAAAATTTCTAATATTTTGCATTGAATTTCCTAAAAGTAGATTAAGGGGGAATTTTACAATATTTGGAGGGGAAAAAGGGCAGATGGGAAAACCCCTCTGCTTATTTGATCACAATAGTTTTCACTCCATTGCTACTATAAACCAAGATTCTCTTTGGCTTGCCTTTGAACTTTGCTAGAGCTTGATTGTAACTCTTAAGATCTTTGATTGCAACATTCTCAATTTGGGCGATGATATCTCCATCTCTAAATCCTGCCTCATAAGCCTTGCTCTCTTCACTTACAAAAGTTACCAATACTCCATTGATATCTTGAGGGATTCTACTTCTTTGGCGGATTTGAGGAGTGATTTCTTGCACCGTTACACCTTGGATCTGAGTTTTAAGATCAGATTGCTTCTCTCCTTTTGGATTGATTTTGCCCCTTGTGTCTTTGTGTTCTGCAAGAGTAAGAGTGATTGTTTGCTCTTTTTTATCTCTTACAAAAGTAATTGTAACCTTTTCATTTGGAGCAAGAGATCCGATAGTATTGCGAAGCTCTGCGGAGTTTTTGATGGGTTTGCCATTGATTTTTGTAATAAGATCCCACACCATCAATCCCGCTTTCTTCGCTGGAGAATCATTCTCAAGCGAAATGACTACCGCTCCCTCTTTGTCGCCATAAGTATCTCTAAGATCTGAGCTGACATCTTGAATCCCTACACCCAAATATCCTCGTCTAATACTTCCACTCTCAATAAGCTGTTTTGCGATTTTTTTGACCATATCTGATGGGATGGCAAACCCAATCCCTTGATTTCCTCCACTACGAGAGATAATAGCAGTATTGATCCCGATTAACGCCCCTCGACTATCTACCAATGCTCCACCTGAATTTCCAGGGTTGATAGAGGCGTCAGTTTGGATGAAGTTTTCGTAGTCGTTGATACCAATGCCATTTTTGTTGAGTGCTGAAACAATCCCTTGTGTGATAGTTTCACCTACTCCAAAAGGATTACCAATAGCAAAAACAAGATCTCCAACTTTTACAAGTGAGCTATCTGCAAATCTAATCACTGGCAATCCAGTTTTTTCAATCTTAATCACTGCCAAATCTGTGCGTGAATCTGTTCCGATGACTTTGGCTGTGTATTCCTTTGAACTATTTGGAAGAGATACAACCACCTTATCTGCACCATCAATTACATGGTTGTTGGTGATGATATAGCCATCTTGTGAAATGATCACACCACTTCCCAAAGATCGCTCAACTTTTTCTTTTGGAATTTGATTGTAAATATCTCCAAAAAACTGCTGAAAGAAAGGATCGTTAAACATTGGATGAGAACCAACCTTATTTCTGATCCTCTTTTGAGTTGAGATATTGACAACAACCTGAGAGGCTTTCTCTATTGAAGAGTTAAAAGAATAAACTTGTGTTTCTCCAAGCTCTGGTGCTACACGGCTTTGCACTTTTGGCATTTCTTGCACATCAAAACCCATCATAAGTGATGCACTCAAAGCAATAGAAGATAAAATTTTCATTTGCATTAAAAACTCCTTAATTCATATTTTTTAAAGCGGTAAGATTATTCTCATAATGCAAACATTTTGGCAACATCTTTTTCTACTCTTCATCCTCTTCTTCACTTTTTAACCCATCTTTGTATTGTTGCACTAGCATTTTTATCTCTAAAACTTCCTCAAATTTTTGCCTAAACTTTTCTTGATCTAGTTTTTCATTGATTGCAATTAGATGAGTGATATTCTCTTTTTGATGCTCATAAATATCCATAATTGAGCGTCTTTCACTCTCTGGAAGAGCAGAAATCTTCCTCTCTATTTCACCCAAGATTCCTTCTTGAAAAGCACACATAAGAAGCTTAATGATCCTTTGAGTTTTATCAATAGGAATGGAGCGGAATTTCTTGTGAAACAAAATCACAGCATCATCTATGCTTAAATGTCTAAAAAAATCTACTGAAAGATTATAGATCTCCTCTGGTCTTTGCAAATGTGCAAATGGGTTACTTCGCTTCTGCACAACCACTTCTTTGGGTTTATGGGCAAACCCTTGGACAAATCGCTGAATCCCTCTGGAGTAGATTTCGTTTTTTTGTTTTTGATCCATTGCTTTTAGCTCTTCTTGAGTGAAGCCATTGTTGAGCAAGACTTTTGTTACAAATTTTTCTTTTGCCAATTACATTGCCTTAAAGATTTTTATCATATCTTGATGAGGAGCGACATCATGCACTCTCAAAATCTCTGCTCCATTTTGCAAAGCGATTTGGTGGAGTGCAAGCGTCCCATAAAGACGATCATCTGCTGTTTTTTTATCTAGAATCTCACCTATCGTACTTTTGCGACTTGCTCCAACAAGTATGGGGAGATTGAAGCGTTTAAAATGCGAGAGATTTTTGATCAAGGAGAGATTTTGCTCTCTTAATTTTGCAAAACCAAAACCAATATCTAGCACAATCTCACTCACTCCATAGCTTTTCATACGCTCAATGCCACTCTCAAAAAACTCATCAACCTCACTCATCAAGCATTCATACTCTGTAAGATTTTGCATCGTTTGAGGTGTCCCTCTTGAGTGCATAAGCACCGCACTTGCATTATGCTTAGCACACACTTCTAGCAACCTCTCATCACTAAAGCCTAAAATATCGTTTAAAACCTTAAAACCTCTGCTGAGAGCATAATCAGCGGTTTGATAGTTGTATGTGTCAATAGAGAAAATCGCCCTCTCCCCCAATCCTCTCTCTGCAATCTCATCAAGAAGCGGCTGAAGTCTTTGTAACTCTTCTTCATATCCCAAAAGCCTGCTTCCTGGCCTTGAGCTTGCCCCACCAATATCAATCATCTCTACACCCATCTGGATGTATTGCTCAATTTGCCTTAAAGCATCTGTGCAATCAAATCGACTGCCTTGATAGAAACTATCTGGAGTGAGATTGAGGATAGCCATGATTTTAGGAGAAGAGGAGGCTTTGGAAGAAAGATGAGTGCTAAGATGTAGGGCGAGAGATTTTAGCCCAAAGGGTTGAGATAGGCATTTTTGAGAGATTCTTTTTATTTGTGAAAAACTGCCTAGCAAAATCGCATCATAGTGAGATTTTTTGCACAAAATTGCATCTTGAGGCGTGGCAAGATCAGCCCCTACACTCAAAGCTTCTTGCTTGAGAGTATGCATCGCACTCAAAGGAAGAGCATTGCAAAAAAATACAAAATCTCTTGCTTTTTTGCTCATAATCTCACTTCCGCTTCGATCTACCCCTAGCCTTGCAAACTCCTCTTGAAGATTTTTTGGATTAATTCTATAAAGAGAGGTTTTCATTTTTTTCTCTCTAAAAGTGAAATAAGGATAGGGGCAAGAATGATGTGAATCTTTTGGTGGTTGTGATTTGCCCTTAGAGCTGTATCAAAAAACTCCAACTCACGCTCTCCAAGCATAACCCCCTCTTTTTGTATGCTCACAAACAACCTCTCAATCACTTCTTGAGCCTGACTTCTGGAGAGATAATTGAGGGATTGCAAAAATTCAAAAATCTTTTGATGTGTCAAATGTGCTGCATCCAACTCAAGAGGCTGGATGGGGATATAGCAGGTTTTATTGATGATTTGCATCCTTGAGCGAATGGTGGGGATAAGAGTGTTTTTGTAGGGGACAAAAAGTAAAAAATGAATATTGTGTGGAGGCTCTTCTAAAACCTTTAGCAAGGCATTTTGAGCCTCTTTGTTAAAAATCTTCCCTATCAGAGCGATAAATTTTTCTCTCACACTTGAGATATAGGCTTCATTGATCACATCTTTTGCATGATCGATTTTAAACTCTTCGGCTTCAAAAATTCTCAAATCTTCTCTTGGGATATTAAGCCCTTCTAATACCTCATGGGGATTTTGAGTTAGATAAATCTCTCCCATCAAGACTCCAAAGTGATTTTTTGGTAGATCATTGATGAAATGGCTTGATCAAAAAGTCGATAAAGTTGCAAAAGTCGAGAATCAAGCATTTTGTTGGCAGAATTGAGAATAAAAGCATTTTGCACATCAGCATCCAAGAGCCATAAGCAACTATTTTCATGGCTCATTGCAAGCTCAGCCTTAATCCCCTCAGCCTTACCAATATAAAAAAACGAATAATCCTTGAAAGTCGATCGAAGCATAGAGCTGACTAATTGGATATTTTTCTGATCTCTTATATCTTCTCCCAAATACATCTCTAGCTCTTCAATCCCAACAAATGGGACATAAGGGCGGTTTTTGCTCGGAGAGTTGAAATGGGAGAGAACATAGCTCTTAAACCACGACCTAGGCTCATCGCTTAGCACAATAAAGCTCACTCCATTAAGCAGGGCATTCAAAGCATTGGAAACAACCCTTACCCATTTGTGCAAATCTTCTTCCAGCCATCCACTAATCACTCCGGCATTGCTCTCTTCTCGAAGAGAGCGGATCATCCATTCTTTTATAGGTTCCATCACTTCTCTTCTAGCTGATACACTCGATGCAATGCCCTTACAGCATCTTCTGCTCTTGCAAGTGAAATAATCATAGAGATTTTGATCTCACTTGTTCCTATCATCATAATATTGATATTCTCTTCTGCCATAGCCCCAAAACAAAGACTGGCAACACCTGAGTGGGATTTCATCCCAACGCCAACGATTGACACTTTTGCAATCTCACAGTCATATTCAAATCCAGCACATAGATCTGAAAATTTTTGCAAAATCTCTTTTGCGATTACTACATCTGTTTTGGGGATCGTAAAGTCTAGATCTGTTTTTCCATCTCTTCCGATTGTTTGGACAATCATATCTACATTGATGTTTTTCTCTGCAAAGGATTCAAAGATTTTTGCTGCAATCCCTGGCTGGTCTTCTAAATCCGCGATAGATACTCTTGCTTGATTGCGATCAAGAGCGATTCCACTAACAATGGCTTGTTCCATAATATTGTCCTCACTTGTGATTAATGTTCCTTCATTGTCGTTAAATGAACTTCTTGTGATGAGATTGACATTGAGTTTTTTTGCCATCTCAACAGAGCGATTGAGCAAAACCTTTGCACCCATACTTGCAAGCTCTAGCATTTCCTCATAGCTAATCCTATCAAGTTTTCTAGCCTTAGGTTCAATGCGTGGATCGGTGGTATAAACTCCATCAACATCGGTATAAATCTCACATAAATCAGCCTTAAGTGCCCCTGCAAGTGCAACAGCTGAGAGATCGCTTCCTCCTCTTCCTAAAGTAGTAATCTCTCCTGTTGGTGTTGCCCCCTGAAATCCTGCAACAATCACGATATATCCCTCATCCAACAAAGCCTGCATTTTGCCACACTTAATATCCTCAATCCTTGCTTTGGTGTGCAAACAATCCGTGATAATCCCAGCTTCCTTCCCACTCAAAGAAATAGCCTTATAACCTTGAGATTGGATAGCGATAGCTAAAAGTGCACGAGTGATTTGCTCACCACTACTTAAGACTACATCGCTCTCTCTTCCATTGGGGATGGTATATCCCTCGTGACAAAAACTCTGAGTGAATCCCACCAAACGATCTGTCTCGCCACTCATTGCAGAAACTACAACGATGACTTGATGACCTTGATTGTGAGCCTTGATAACCTTATTGGCAACATTTTTAATCCTCTGACAATCCCCTACACTTGTCCCGCCATACTTTTGCACAATCAGCATTACAGATACCCCTCGCTTCTAAAATATTCCAAAACTTCTTTATAAATAGGACGCTTGAAATGCTTGATTCTCTCAAAGACTTCTTTGTATCCCACAAACGCATATTCGCAAAATTCTGGATGATCGTTTTCAAGATTGATCTTTTCTCCTGATTTTAAACGCACCAAAAAATATTTTTGCATTTGACCATCATAAGGATACATTTTTTTCTCTGCATTAGGTGGAAAATCATAACTAATCCACTTTGGGTGCTGAGCAATAAGCTCAATATTGCTCACACCTATCTCCTCTTTTAGCTCTCGTTTTAGTGCTTCAAAGGGGGTTTCTCCCTCATCAATTCCTCCTTGAGGGAATTGCCAAGCATCTTTAATGTCAATGCGTTTTGCAATAAAGATTTCACAAACTTCTGGATATCTTGCTGAAAGGACGATAGCTGCGACATTTGGACGATATCTTTTCTCCATAAATCCCTCCATCTCCATACTTATAAAATAGAATAATAAGGGATTTTTGCAAAAAAGTAAATCCTAGGCTAAAAAAACCTAGAATTTTTTGATCTACTTGATTGTAGGAATGTATTTGCTAAGTGCATCAATGTCGGCATCAGAGAGGCTTTTGACTTGCATTGTCATCATTTTGCCCTGTCCGTGAACATTAAGTGTCCCTGCTCTATATCCTTCTAGTGCAGTTTTGATCTGAGCTGAAGTCATTACATTGATTGGGTTGCTCTTATTGAGTGCTTTTTTGTCAGCTTTTGGTCCATGGCAAGTTGCACATTTTTTGTAGAGTGTAGCTCCATCAGAAGCAAAGAGTCCGCTCATCATTGCAGAAGCAATTCCTAGGATTAAAAACTTTTTCATATTATTTCTCCTATAACAAAAATATTTGACGAAATGTCATCTGTAATTAAAGCACAAAAAGGATAAAAAATTTTTGAATTTTATGCTTTTTAGAAAGTTTAAAGGATAAAAACTATTTTTGAAGGGAATATTTGATCTTGTAGTAGTCAAAATCAGAAAGAATCTTTTTTTGAGATTCTTTATCGTTGAGAAAAACAACAAGCTGGATTACTTTATCTGTCTTATAGTAGGCATATTCGATATTGTTTTTTATCAAGATTTGATTGACGCAATAAAATCGATATTCACTCAAATCATCAATAAAAACCCTCAAAGGTTTAATGCCTTGATTGAAATTGTATTTGAGCATCATCTCATTGGTTGGATAGGAAAAGTCTTTTTTTTGATTTTTTGCCATAGAATAAAACCATTCTTCTTGGGTTTTTTCTTTGGGTTGTGTAGCTTTACTATCTGATGGCGGAAGAGTGATAGGGTCTGTCTGCTTAAGTGTTACAGAAAACCATAAAATCGCTCCCCCTACAAGAAGGGAGAAAGCAATAATTGCAGGAAGTTTGTAATTCATTATGAGCGTTGTTTAATCAAATCTCCCAAAGTCATCTTCGTATCTGCACTATTGTAGTTGTTGAGTTGTTCTCTCTCTCTAATTTTTTCAAGACGGCGAACAGATAGGCGGATCTTTCCATTGTTTCGATCAATATGAGCCACTACTGCTTCAATCTCAGCACCAACGCTCAACTCATCTTTTTTGAGAGGATAAAGATCTTCATCACGGATTAGTGCCTCAATCCCATCTTCTACTTCAACAAAAACACCAAAATCTCTAATATCTTTGATCTTTCCTTTGAGGATTGTATCTACACTATTTTTCTGTGCAAATCCCTCAATTGGAGAGTTTTGGAGTGCTTTGAGAGAGAGAGAAATTTTCTCATGCTCTCTATCGATTTTGACAATCTTGACCTCAATTTCATCGTTGAGTTTTACAACATCGCTTGCTTTAGTTCCCTTTTCCCAAGAAGCATCTTCATTGTGCAACAATCCATCAAGATCACCCAATCGAACAAAAGCACCAAAATCCATAATCTTGACAACTTTTCCTTTGATTTTATCGCCTACTTTATGAGCTGATAAAAATTGAGCAAAAGGTTTTGGAGAAAGACGCTTGAGAGAAACTCTCAATCTCTTGTTTTGTCCATCAATCTCGATCACTTCTACATCCAATGCTTCACCGACTTTTAAAACCTCTCTAGGATTTCTAATTTGCTTATTCCAAGAGATTTCAGAGATATGCAAAAAGCCTTCTGTCCCATTTCCAAGATCTACAAAAGCACCATAATCTTCAATCTTACTTACACTTACACGGATAGTATCACCGACATCAAGTTGGCTCTTGATCTCATTCCAAGGATCTTGCATTGTCCCTTTAATTGTAAAAGATACTCTTTTTTTATTTGGATCAAGTGTAAGAACTTTTACATCAACACAATCTCCTACTTTGCACACAGTCGCAGGATTTACTGGCCCCTTATGAGAAATCTCTGTGTAATGCACAAGTCCCTCAATCCCCATAACTTCAACAAACATTCCATAAGAAGTAATTTGTTTGACAATGGCATTGTGGATTTTGTCTTCTTCTGCAAGTTTTTTAAGTATCTCTTCTTTATCTTTATCTGCACTCTCTAAGAATTGCTTGCGTGAAACAACGATTGTTTGCTCTTCAGGTTTTACATCAATAACACGCATTTTGTAAGTGCGGTTTTTCCCATCATCACGGATACCTGCAGATTCTTTCTTTGGCAAAAATACTTCAACACCATCACACTCTGCGATATATCCCCCTCTATTTCTTTTTGTGATTTTGCAATCAAATACAAGTCCCTCAAAATTATCTTTGATTTGATTGATTTTTTCCTCGACTTTTTTCATCTTCAAAACTTTTTTGCGAGAAACATTCAATCTCTCATTGTTGATCACAACATATACATCAAGCTTATCTCCAACCTTAAAGAGCAAGCTCCCTTTCTCATCGCTAATCTCTGAGAGTGGCAATCGACCCTCTTGTTTTGCACCACTCACAGCAACCATTGCATACTCATCCCCGATACTAACGATTGTCCCCTCTTGGATTTTTCCACCTTCAAAATCCTTCTCGCTCTCATTGAGCATTTTCTCAAAATCAACATCCTCCTCAAGAACTAAACGCTCAATCTGATCTGGATTTACTAACATAATCGAACCCTCGCAATTTTAAAGTCAAATAAGGTGAATTCTACCTTAATACTCCGGTATTTTTCATATAAATTCATTTTAGAAATACTCAAATCTCTTGAATTTTTTGTTTTACTTTTTGGATAATCCAATCTGGGGTTGAGGCTCCTGCTGTGATTCCACATATCTTTTTTCCTTCAAACCACTTAAGATCCAATCCACTCTCATCCTCGATAAGATAGCTATCTGGGCAATGTCTTTTGGCAATCTCAAAGAGTTGTTTGGTATTTGAAGATGTCAGTCCCCCAACAACCACCATAACATCCACTTCTTTTGCAAGTTCTTTTGCACTATCTTGGTTTTGAAAAGTCGCATTGCAAATGGTGTTAAAAATCCTTGTTTCATAGCTATGGGAGAGTAGATACTGGGCAAGTTCGTAGAATTTTTGAGTTTGCTTTGTAGTTTGTGAAACTAAGGCTGTTTTTTTGGGAATCTTATATTTTTGTAATTCTTCAAGATTTTTTACAACCCACGCTTCGTTTTGTGCATAGCTCATCACACTTTTGACCTCAGGGTGTGCAATATCTCCAAAAATCACAACCTGATACCCCTCAGCACTCATTTGCTCAACGATTTTTTGGGGTTTTGTAACATAAGGACAAGTTGCATCTGAGATTTTCACCCCCATTGCCTCTAGTTTTGTAAGTTCATTTTTTGGAATCCCATGTGTTCTGACAATGACATGATCTTTTGGTGAAATCTCGTCAATCCCTTTTGCCAATCTCACCCCATATCCTTGCTTGAGACGATCGATTTCTTTTTGATTATGGATTAACTCCCCCAAAGTAATCCCATCTTGACTTTTTTCTGCAATCTTAATCGCTCTTTTTACGCCAAAACAAAAGCCAAAACTCTTAGCCAACCTAACTTCCATTGACAACCTCCACATATTCACTTAAAAATTCAAAAAATCTTGGAAATGAAATCTCAATACACTCGCTCCCCTCCAGCTCGATCTCTTTTTTCATTCCTACAAGAGCAAAGCTCATAGCAATACGATGATCGCCAAAGCTCTTGAGTTTTGCACTCCTAAACTCTCCCCCTTGCACTCGCAATCCATCTTCTAGCTCACACGCCTCTATCCCCAAAGCTTTAAGGTTGCTAACAATAGAATTGATACGATTACTCTCTTTGACTTTTAGCTCTTTTGCACCCCTAACTTCGCTCACACCTCTAGCACAGGCAAAAGCAATACTCAAGGCTGGAATCTCATCAATAAGCCAAGCGATGTT
Organism: Candidatus Helicobacter avistercoris; assembly: GCA_019115525.1. Lineage (GTDB taxonomy): Bacteria > Campylobacterota > Campylobacteria > Campylobacterales > Helicobacteraceae > Helicobacter_G > Helicobacter_G avistercoris. The sequence goes on from DXDJ01000073.1 coordinate 12,031, forward strand.
TTTCTCCACTTTCACACCTACAAGAGAGGATGAAGCAACTCTGACAATCCCCACTGGCTCAATCCTCTCACTTCTGATCTCATAACTTAGATTTGCTCCCATTTTTTTCAATACTTCAAAAGCTTCAATTCGTGTAGGATTGAGCAAAACATTTTCAAACTCTGCTTGGAGATTCTTGCCAATCAAACAAGCAATGACAAAAAATATCACACTTGATGGGTCGTTGGGGATGACAAAACTATAAGGAGATAAAGGCTTCTTAAGAGGGGCGATATGAAGCATCTTGTTTTGAATCAAAATCTCTGCTCCCAATGAAGACAAAAATCTCTCGCTATGATCGCGACTAAGCTCAGGCTCGCTAAAACTACTGGGAGTTTGCGCAAATAATGATGCAAGGATAAAGGCTCCTTTGACTTGTGCAGAAGCAACAGGGCTATGAAAATGTATTCCTCTTAGTTTGTTGGGGTAGAGTGTAAATGGAGCATAAGAAGAGCTGAGTTTGGCTCCGAGCCTTTCAAGAGGTGTTTTGATCCTATCCATAGGACGCTTACTCAAACTCTCATCCCCAACAAACTCATACACTCCCCCTTCTCTTGAAGCCAAAAGTCCTGCATACAATCTCATCGCTGTTCCTGCATTATTGCAAAGAATCTGAGCTTTTGAGGCAATCTGTGATGGAGGAGTAAGCAGAAGCTTTTGCCCCTCTTCTCTCACACTAGCACCCAAAACTTTGGCGATTTGCAAGGTGCTATTTGTATCCTCAGCCCTCAAAAAGTCTTGGATCTCACACTCCCCGCTTGTCAAAAAGGAAAAAATCACACTACGATGGGAGAGGGATTTGTCTTGGGCAAGAGAAGAGTAGCGTCTAAAGGCTGTGGGGTTAGGTTTGGGGGCAATTTTCATTGCCTTAACTTTGCTCCAAACTCATTTTCTAAAATCTCTAAAACCTTTTGCATTTGAGAGTGAATCTCCTCTTCTTGAAGTGTTTTGTCAAAAGATTGCCATACAAAGCGAATGCTTAATGCCACTTGAGATCCAAAACTTTCATGGACATACAAGTCAAGAGGATAGAGATTGATAAGATTGCTAATAGATGAGGCAAGGATCTTTTCTTTGATTTGAGAGAATTGAATAGATGATTCAAGCATCAAAGTCAAATCCCTAAGACTTGCTTGGTATTTTGATGAGCTTTGATGCAAAGTTTTTTTCAATGCTACAAATGGCTCAAGCTCAACTTCGCATACAAATCTTTCTCCATAAGATGGATTGATTTTTGCCAAAAATCCAACAGCTTTGCCATCTTTTAGTACCAGAGCTTTTTGATAAGGGTGAAGGATTTGATCACTTACTCCCCAAAGCTTTCCACTATACTCAATCAATTCAAAATCACCTAGGATTCTTGAAATTACCTGTGCAAAACTATAAAAATCCCACTTTTCTCCCTTAGCAAAGGGATACCTCTCCTCACTCTTATTTGCATTGACACAAAAGGCGATTTTCTCTATTTCTTGTCTTTGCTGGGTATAGCAGACTCCATACTCACAAAAAGTAATCTCTCTAAATCCAAAATTTTCATTTCTCTCAACGCTATCTAGCATTGCAGGAAAGAGTGAAACCCTGAGTGTGTCCAACTCTTGAGTAATTGGATTTAGCACATCAAGTTTTTCATCAATTTGATCAATCCCTAGACTTGCTAATTTTTTTCTTTCATAGAAAACATAATGCAAAGTTTCATAAAATCCATGAGCTGCTGCTTTTTTCATCAAATCCATTTTGGCTTTGAACAAAAAGTAGTGAAGATTGTCTTTGCGACTTTGCTCAACAATATGAAGAGGTGTAGCTGGGAGTTTATCAATCCCATACACACGCAAGACTTCTTCGGCAATGTCTTGTGTGCTTTGAATATCATGGCGATACTCAGGAGGAGTTGCCATAAAAAAGCATTCATCAAAACTTGCCTCTATCCTAAAGCCTAGCTTTTTTAGAATGATTGCAATCTCTTCTTTGCTGATTTTTATCCCAAGAATTTCAACAATCTGATCAAAAGTGGTTCGAATACTTCTTTGCTCTTCACCTTGAGCAATACGATGATTGCTTGCATAGACTTCTGAGCGTGAAAAATCAATCAAATGGTGGCATAAATAGTGCATTCCAAGATTGAGATCTGGATTGCTTCCTCTTGTTGTTTTGTAGGTAATGTAAGTATCTCTTGGGAGTTTTGGATGCTCATATAGAGCTTCTGAAATAATCATAGGGGGGACATAACTTGCTTCTAGCACAACCATTTCTTGAGAAATTTCATTGCTTACTGGACTAATCCCAACGATTGAAACTTTTTCTTTCCCATATACGCTATCAAGATGATTTTCATCCTGCTTAAGCAAAATTTGCCCCTCGACATTATTGCTAAGATTGGATTTTCTGAAATGAGAAAAAGGATAGGCTCGTAAGATTACGCCTGTATTGTGCATAGAAAAATTAAGAAAATCCTGCAAGGCACCTTGAGGAGAAATCCCGCAAAGCTCTAATGAAAGCCTAATCATCAAAGTGGGGTGAATGGAAATGATTTGAGCAACTTTATAGAGCAAAGAGGAGTTAAGTTTGCCCTCATTGACAACTTGAAGCACCCTGCCAATACCCAAGGGAACATTATCATCTTTGTAGTTTTTGATTGAAAGAGTAAGTCCCATTGCCACGCTCAAATCTCTTGCAATCCCCAATACACTTAAACAATCGCCACGATTAGGTGTTAATCCAATTTCTAATACAAAATTATCAAAGATTTTGTATTGATTGAGTGCCTTACCCAATTCAAGGTGTCCAATACTCTCATCAAGGATTATAATCCCCTCATTGATTTTTGGGAATCCTAGCTCCACACTTGAGCAAAGCATCCCATAGCTTTGCACCCCTCTAAGAGTTGTAGGAGCGATTTTCAATTCTCCCTTTGGAGTTTGAAGCACTGCACCCTCTAATGCCACAGCCACAAATTGATCACTTTCTACATTGCTTGCTCCACACACAATTTGAAGCACTCTCTCTCCTACATCCACCTGACACACACTCAGTTTATCTGCATCAGGATGAGAAGTCTTCTCCACAACTCTCCCCACTACAACACCATCAGGAACTCTAAGAGATTTAAACCCCTCAACTTCCAAGCCAATCTTGGAAAGCTCAGCAATCATTGAATGCTCACATACCCCATTTAAAGAAAGGAATTGCTCTAATAAATGTTTTGTAACGATCATAATTTATCCTTAGTTTCTCAAATCGACTTCAAAAAAGCCTCTTAGATCATTGATTGCATAATAAAGCATTGCAAATCTCTCAACACCCAGTCCAAAAGCATAACCGCTGACATTTTCATATCCTACTGCTTTAAATACATTATCATTGACCATTCCACACCCTAGCACTTCTAGCCATCCAGTATGAGAGCAAACACGACATCCCTCTCCTTGGCAAAACACACAGCTCATATCAACCTCTGCACTAGGCTCTGTAAATGGAAAAAAGCTAGATCGGAATCTCACTTGGATATCGCCAAAAATACTTTTGAGAAAATCTTCAAGGATGAATTTCAAATGAGAGAAACTCACAAGCCCTTTCTCATCGACCATCAACCCCTCAACTTGGTGAAACATCGGAGAATGTGTAAGATCATAATCTCTTCTAAACACAGCCCCTGGGGCAATCATCCTTAAAGGTGGCTTTTTGTTGAGCATTGTATGGATTTGGACTGGGGAAGTGTGAGTTCGCAAAACCTTTTGATCCCTTGTATAAAAAGTATCTTGCATATCTCTAGCAGGATGAAATTTTGGGATATTGAGTGCTTCAAAATTATAAAAATCCTCTTCAATAAGGCTCCCTTGGCACACTTCAAAATTGAGCAAAGAAAAATAATCAAGAATTTTTTCAATCATCAAATGAATATAGTGAGTTTTTCCTGCCTTGTTTTGAGTAAAAAGTGAAACATCAATGCGTTCTTTCTCAAGCTTTTTTGCAAGCTCTAGAGTTTGAAGCTCGCTTTTTTTGTTCTCATAAATGCTTTCAAATTCTTGCTTGAGGAGATTAAGTTCTTGGGCTTTTTGCTTTTTTTCTTCTCCTTCAAGATTTTTGAGCTGAGCAAAAGCAAGAGTTAAAACCCCCTTTTTTCCACTCATTTGAACCTTTAGATTCTCCAATTCTTGCAAAGTTTGCACTGTTTGGAGTTGTTGCTTGATTGATTGCATAAACACCTCTAGAGAAAAGATTTTGATTTTGAAGATGGGATTTTAGCATATAGAAATCTGCAAGAACTAGGGTTTGTGTGTATCGGGACTGAAACTTAATTTTATTTTGAAAGGTAAAGCAAAACTTTTCTACCATTAACTTTTTGTTAATTTTCTATGATTTTTGAGAATCTTTTAGCAAGAATGGGCTTATAATTTCAAAATCGTTTTTCTGTGTTAGAAGCGATGGATATAGTTTTAAGGAGGCTCAATGGCAAATAAGAAGTCTCTCTCTACACTATATGGTATTTTGTTGTTTTTTGTCGTGTTTATCCTTGTTGGAGGAGTTTATACCTTTTATAATGCAAAGGGATTTTCATACTTTAGCAATGATTCAAAAGCGTGTAACAACTGCCATATAATGAATGAGGTTTATGCGGACTATATGAGTGGTCCTCATAGCAAAGAGGTCAATGGAAAACCTAGAGCAACTTGTGCAGAATGCCATTTGCCACACAGCTTTATTCCAAAATGGATTGCCAAAGCTCAAAGTGGTTTGGGGCACGCGTATGCTTTTACCTTCAAGCTTGATAGTTTGCCTACAAATTTAAGTGCAACACCAAAGAGCAAGGAGATTATTCAGCAAACCTGTATAGATTGCCACTCTAGAGTTGCAGAAAATGCGGTCAATGCCACTACGATTCCTGAGCATAGTGGTAAGGATGCATTAAGTTGTGTGTCTTGTCATAAAGATGTAGGACACAAGAGAGATTTTTAACCCAATTAAGGAGTAAAGAAAATGGGAAAAGGAAAAGTATTAGTCATTACCATCATTGCTGGTATTTTGGCAATTGGACTTTTTTGGCTAAATTCTGATATTAGTGCTAAAAAAGCTCAAACTTTTAGTGCTGGAAGTGCAAATTTGGTTCAACTCAGCGATGAGAATCCTGATTTTGCAGAGTGGGGGAAAAACTTCCCTGAGTATCTTGATATGTATATGAAGATGAAAGATTCTACATATACTGCGACAAACTTTGCAGGAAGCTATCCTTACAGCAAGCTCAATCGTTATCCACAACTCACAATGTTTTGGGATGGATATGCTTTCAAATTTGACTACAATCAAAACAGAAGCCACTATTACACACAAATCGATCAAATGGAAACTTTGAGAAACAACAAAGAATTCCTTAACTCTCACGGATTGAGCAAGTTTGGAGGACAGCCAGGAGCATGTATGAACTGCCACACTGGAAACCTTCAAAATCTTGTGAAAAAATTTGGATGGGTAGAGTTCAATACAATGAAATACTGGACAATCATCAAGCTTATGGATGGACCAGATACAGTCCATGGCAAAAAAATGGGAAGCACTTGTGCAGACTGTCACAATCCTGATGATATGAGCTTGCGTGTAACTCGCCCTGCGGCAATCAACTCTCTAGTATCTCGTGGATATGAGAAAGATGCAAAACACGGTGTAAAAGCAAGTCGCCAAGAGATGAGAAGCCTTGTTTGTATGCAATGCCATGTTGAGTATTACAATCAACCCACAGGCAAGAAAATCACAATCAAAGCTGAGAGCAACTACAAAGAAATCACAGAGCTAAAAGATGGAAACACTATCGTTGATAAAGAAGTCAATGGTATTGAGCTACTTTATCCTTGGAAGTTCTGGAAAAAAGGTGAGGCTTTCAGAATCGAGATGTTTGATGAGTATTATGAGAGTGTGAGAGATAGTTTCCCACAAGACTTTATCCACGCAACAACTAAAACACCTGTGATTAAAATGCAACACCCAGAAGCTGAGCTATACTCTGGAAGCGTTCACGCTGCAAATGGTGTAGCTTGTGCAGATTGTCATATGCCTTATAAGAGAGAGGGATCTAAGAAAGTGACAAACCACTTCATTGCTTCTCCATTGCTTGATGTCAATAGTTCTTGTAAGTCTTGCCATACTCAAAGTGAGGAATACCTCAAAAAGCAAGTCTTTGATATCCAAACCACAACAGCTTATGATATTAGAAGTGCTGAGTATGCAGTTGCAAGTCTAATCAAAGACATTACAACTCTAAGAGTAGAGCTTGCTAAGCTTCCTGAGTTTGCAAAAATCAAAGACAAAGCAGAGCAAGATAAAGCAATCAGTGCAGTTGTAAAACCAGCGCTTGAGCTTCACAGAAAGAGCCAAATCAGAGCGGACTTTATGAATGCTGAGAACTCTTCAGGATTCCACAATCCAAGAGAAGCAGCAAGAATCGCACTTCAAGGTGTGAAGTTTGCTAAACAAGGACAAGAGCAAGTCGTAGTAATCGGTGCAAAATATGGAATCAAAATCACTCCAAGCAATCTTGGATTTGAGGATATGAGAAAAATTGCTCCAAACCCTGTGAAAATCAATGGTAAGCGATACTATGAAGAGCCACTTCAAGATAACGCTCCAAAAGAATTGCTAGAGCTTGATAAAAACCTCGTTCCTTACAACTACAAGGCAATCAGTGCAGCTTCAAAAGGAAAGAGCGCTCAAGAGCCTTTCTATCAAGCAAAACACTAAAATTCTTCTACTCCCCCCTGTGGGGAGCATTTCTTCATAAACTTCTATATAATCTCTTTTTTTATTTTCTATTTAGGAGAACATTATGAACAAACGCATTATGCTAGGAGTCCTTGCTGGAGGAGTAATTGCTATCGCTTCATTAGTAGGATTTTGTATTTTTAAAATGCACGGATTTAAGCAAAAATTTGAAGAAACCCTCAACGATAATCTTGCCCAAATTTCTCAAGAGGTTGCATTGAATGAAGCCAAACTTGACTATACCCCCTTTCAATGTCAAGGCCTTTTCTTCATAGAGTGCAAGAGTTCTTATGTCAGCTTTACCCCTCTAGGTTTTAAAGAGGCCGTTTTCTCAAGTCGCAATCTCACTCTCTCTCTCAAAGAAATAGATTTTAAAAGCATTACTTTGGGTGCAGAAAGTCAGCTTCAATATACCCATTTAGGTGATTTGCAAGAATATGCCCAAGCTTTCCTTCCTAATGATTTCCAACTTGATCTTACAATTAAACCTCAAGACACCAAGAGCTACACAATGCATACAAAACTTTTACTTAATGCAAAAAATGCCCAATACACAGAAGAGTTTACCTCTCTTATAGATTCTCCAAAAGTTCAAGAACTTGGATTATTCCGACATATTGGCTCACTAGCATTCCTTGATGAGGGTATGCAAATCAAAAATCTTGAACTCTCCCTCATTTCCAAAAATCTTAGCGATACACTCTTTGAAATTGCTCAAAGTAAATATGGAAAATCTCTAAACAGAAAGGCCTACAATGCCTTAGCAGCATTTTTGGCAGGAGCAAGCATTCAACCCTATTCCAAAAAACCTTACTATACTGAAATAAGAGATCTTGTAGGAGGTTTGCTTGAGATAGTTACAGGGGATCAAAACAAAATGCAAGTTTCTATCTCACCCAAAAATGATCAATCTATTCAAACCTCACAAGATCTAGATACAATGCTTGAAGCGTTTTTCTCTAACTATAGTTTCAATATCACATTAAGCAAATAATTTCCCACTCTACCCCACTTTATGGGGGTGGATACTTTTCTTACTTTCTACTAGCTTAAAGTCCATTTCAAAATCTTTCTTATTTTACTATTAGTTTTGATAAGATTCAAACTTTTGTAAAAGTTCATAACCTTTGGCACTTTTTCTCCATTGAATTTTGCCATTGCATTACACACTCCATAGAGCTCTT
>DXDJ01000074.1 GCA_019115525.1 Candidatus Helicobacter avistercoris
CCCCCCCCCCCTAGGGATGGCTGGGATTCTGGAAAATATCTCAAAACCTTTTTCTTACAATCTCTCAAAATTGATATAATAATGAGAAAAAAGGTCTAATCAATGTCGCCAAAAACTGCAACCCTCATTGCTTCAAGCACGGCTTTTGCTCTTGCAATCATAAAACTTGTTATTGGAGTTTTAAGTGGCTCAGTCGCTGTTCTTGCAAGTGCAATTGATTCTTTGCTTGATGTGATTATTAGTATTTTTAATTTCTTTGCTCTGCATCAATCTGAGCAACCAGCAAATAAAAACTTCAACTATGGCTATGGCAAAATCCAATCTCTTGCTTCATTGATTGAAGGGGCTATCATAGGGATCTCTGGAGGATATATTCTGTATGAGGCGATCAATAAATTGCTCATACAACAACACATTTTAGAGCTTCCTCAAACCATTGGTGTGATGATCTTCTCTCTTGTTGTTACTGCCTTTTTGGTGGCTTTTTTGCAGTTTATGGTCAAAAAAAGCAAGAATGAAGTCTTGCAAGCAGATTTGCTCCATTACAAAACCGATCTTTTTAGTAATGGGGCTGTGCTTTTTTCTTTGGCTGTGATTTATTTTACTGGATGGCAAAGTGTCGATGCGATTTTAGGTATTGGCGTGGCAATTTATGTAATGTATGGAGCGTGGGGTGTGGCAAGAGGAGGGGTATATAATCTTTTGGATAGAAGTGTGGATGAAGAGCTTTTAGAAAAGATTAGACACACTTTATCAAACTCTCCTATCTCAAGCTATCATGGCTTAAAAAGCAGAATCTCTGGCAATACGATTTTTTTGGAAGTGCATTTAGTTTTTGATGAAAATATTTCTTTGCTTGAGGCTCACAATATTTCAGATGAAATTGAAGAGAAATTATCCAAGCTTGAAAATCGCCTAGAATGGGTGATACTCAGCCATCTTGATCCTTATGATGATTCTTTAGAGAATGTCACAGCGTGAAGTATAAAGCTTGATCTTGCTCTCAATGCTATCTTTGAGTTCTTGAGGTTCAAGAACGGCAACATTGGGGATGTGCTTGAGTATTTCTTGCTCGATGCCTTCAAGGTTGTTGCTTAAAAATTCAATAATAAGACTTCCTTCTTTATCTTGAATGATTTTTTGATGAGTGGCAAATTTTTTGAGTTGAAATTCTTGGGCAATCTGAGGATAAACAAAGAGAGAAACAAGTGTTTTGGGAGTGTCAAAAAACTCAGATTCAAATCGCTTGTATGCTTCTTCAGAGAGGGTAAATCTTTTTCGTTCTGCTTTGACTTCGGTAATCTGTGAGAGACTTAAGAAAAGCTTCCTCTCCTCTTGAAGGGCAAAAAGATACCATACGCCATTGATGGCTTGAATCTTAATGGGGATGATGTGGGAGAGTAGGGCGGATTTGTAGTGGAGTTTGATGTAGGTTTGTTTGCTTAGAGCCATTTGGATTGCTTGAATTTCTTGAAGTTTTTGAGTGATAGAGGGGGTTTGCAGACTTAAAAAAAGATTGTCATTTTTAATAGCTTGATATTTGGAGAGAATATGAGTAAGGCGATATGAAAACTCATCACCATAGTGCGGAGCAAGATTGAAGAGAAAATCCAAAATAAAATCATCACTATTCTCTCTAGCCTTTGGCGAGAGATAAAAATTATGTCCATCTTTAATCAAAAGAGAGCTTTTTAGTCTTTCTTTAAGATCTCTTTGAATGGTTTTTGTGCTGACATTAAACTCTTTTGCAAGTTGAGAAATCTTGAGCTTTTCCCCCCGATAAAGGCGTTGAATGATTTGGATAAGGCGTTGAAGTGAGTGATTCATTATTTTCTCCAAAAATGAAATAAAAACCGTTATAATGCCCTATTTTTAAACTTTTCATCACAAAAAAGGACAAAAAAATGTTTCAAGATCTTGTAAAAAGTCAAAAGCTTTTTTTTGATTCTCAGCAGACAAAATCTTTGCATTTTAGACAAAAAGCCCTAAAAAAGCTCAAAGATAGTATTCTCTCACATAAGCAAGGAATCTTGCAAGCTTTAAGTGAGGATTTGGGGAAGCATTTTGTTGAGGGATATATGAGTGAGGTGGCTCAAGTGCTTGAAGAAATTTCTCATGCACTCAAAGATCTAAAAAAATATACAAAACCTCAAAAGGTAAAAACTCCCATCACGCACTTTGGTGGAAGAAGTGAGGTGGTGTATGAGCCTTATGGCGTAGTTTTGGTCATTTCTCCATGGAATTATCCTTTTGCACTCTCTCTTATCCCGCTTGTAGGTGCGATTGCTTCAGGGAATTGCGTGATCTTAAAACCCTCAAGCTATTCAAAAAACACAGAAACAATTCTTGAGCAAATTTTGTGTGAGTGCTTTGCTTCAGAATATGTTTGTATGGTAAAAGGAGGACATCAAGAAACTCAAGCTCTGCTTGAAGAGAAGCTTGATTATATCTTTTTTACTGGAAGTGTGCCTGTGGGAAAAATCGTGATGGAGAAAGCATCAAAAAATCTAATCCCACTGACACTTGAGCTTGGTGGAAAGAATCCTTGCATTTTGGATAAAGATGTGGATTTGGACATGAGCGTGAAGAGGATAGTGTGGGGAAAATTTTTTAATAGCGGTCAAACTTGTATCGCACCAGATTTTTTACTCGCTCACAAATCTCATCAAAATGAATTGATTGCAAAGATTATGCATTATCTTCAAGAATTTTTTGGAGAAGAGAAGATGCAAAGCTCAAGCTATGGAAAGATCATTACCCAAAGGCACTACACGCGTGCAAAAGAGTTGCTAGAAGTGGAATGTGGCGAAGTGATTGGAGGGGGATTTGATGATGAGAAACACAAGATTGAGCCTACGATTATCAATTTTAAAAATTTGGAAAAAAATCACGAAGGCTTGTTGTGTAGGGTTATGCAAGAAGAGATTTTTGCACCTATTTTGCCTATCTTTTTCTATGAAAATATCAAAGAGTGTATTGATTTGATCAAAACCTATCCCAAACCTTTGGCACTTTATCTTTTTTCACAAGATAAGAAATTGCAGAGAAAGATTGTTGAGGAGATTCCTTATGGCGGAGGATGTATGAATGATTGCATTATGCAAGTGGCCAATGCTTATTTGCCTTTTGGTGGAGTAGGGCATAGTGGGATGGGTTCTTATCATGGGAGTGCAAATTTTGAAACTTTTTCTCACAAAAAGTCGATTTATTATGCACCCAAATTTGAACTCCCCTTGCGTTATCCTCCATATAGCAAGAAGATTTTTGGGATAGCGCGTGAGAAGATTTTGGACTTTTTATTTGCAGGAGGAAAAGATGGAATGGCTAAATGAAGCAATTCTTTTAGAAAAAAAGGGTGAAAGGGAGCAAGCCTCACGACTCTATCATAAGCTCTTAGCACTCGGACAATCCGTGCAAGAAGCAAGGATAGGTATTGTTCGCACAAGGCATCAGTGGCTAAAATTTGAAGGAGTAAGTTTGGAGGAGAAATTATTTTTTCAAGAAGCTCAGGGTGAGCGACAATTACAAGAATTTGAAAGGTGGTTAATCAAATGAAACAAATTGATGTAAGAGAAGTAATACTTGAAACACTTTCACAGATTGATGGAAAAAAGGAAAGCGAGGAGAGCCTTTCACAGGATCGTGAGATTCTTTCAGCCTCATTGATTGATGAAAAAGAATTTTTGAGTATGCAGAGAAAAAAACTTCTTGTGCTTTTTGAGGGGTTGCTTTCACCAGAAACTAAAGAGCTCGAACAAAAACTTGAGCTTGTTTTGAAGTATTTACAGTATCACTTAAGTGAGATTGATAAACGATTAGGGGAGATTTGAAATCTCTCTCTTAGAGAGAGAAATTTTCTTTGATTGCATTTTCAATCAAATCTTTGCTTTGAGGCTCAACAAGTCGAGTTCCCACTTCTAAACCATCACGATAAAAAATCAATGTTGGAATTGCTCTAATATTGAGTTCTGCACTTAGATCTTCATTTTCTCTTGTATCAATTTTATAAATCCCAACATTTCCTGCATAGGCTTCTTTGAGCTCTTTGAGAAATGGCTCGATTCTGACGCAATCTTTGCACCAAGTTGAACCCAAAACAATCAAAACATTTCCATTTTTGATCACTTCTGTGTATTTATCGCTATTGATGATTTCTACCATAAAACTCCCTTAAATGCTAAAGTTAGAAAATAACCGCCAAAGATTAGCACAAGAGCAAGCAAAAATGCTAAACCAAACGCTTTTCCACCAGCTTGAATGAATTTTTTAATATCAATTTGCAAGCCAAGTGCAGCCATTGCAAAAACAATACTTAGTGTGCAAAGATATTTACCTGTTGTTATCAAATCCGCAACACTAAAGCTCCCAATAATCTCAAAGCTAGATACTTTTGCAAGGTAGGTATTTAGCACAATCACACCAAGGAACATAAAGGCAAACCAAGGGATTTGAATCTTTTTGTGATTTTTCCCATCAACTTGTGCTTCATGCTCTTGCTCTTTTGCAAAAACCATTGTAACAATGAGCAAGAATGGAACAAGCATAATAACTCTCATCATCTTGACAATAATTGCAATATTTGCAGCACCTTGAGAGAAGTTTTCAGATGCCATATCTTTTGCCATCTCAGCTGCCCCTGCGACATTTGCGACTTCATGCAGTGTTGCACCCATAAAGACACCCATACCATTGCCATCAAGAGCTGGGATCAAACCTATAGCGTATGCAATAGGGTAGGCAAACATACACAAAAGTCCAAAAACAACAACAGTTCCCACAGCTACAATCCCTTTAAATGAATCAGATTTTAGACTTGATTCAAGTGCCAAAACTGCTGCAGCACCACAAATCGCGCTTCCTGCACCCACAAGCATTGAAGTTTCTTTATCAAGCCCAAAAATCTTTGTTCCAGCAAAAATAGCAATAAGAAAAACTATGGCAATAATAATAATTGAGAGCAAAATTCCCCAAAATCCAACACTTGCTAGCTCTGTAAGAGTTACATTGAATCCATACAGGATAATCCCTAGTCGCAAAAGTTTTTTTGCACTAAAATGTACGCCAGCTTGAAGGGGGTGCTGGTATTTGAAAAAAACTGGAGAGAGAAAAGCACCAATAAGGATTGCAAAAGCAGTAGCAGCAAGATGTGTGCTATCATGCACCTCTTTGTTTCCAGCCAATAGCATAGAGATCAAAACAATAGATCCAACAAAAATAAGACCCTTGGAGTTTGATCGAATTATTGCTCCCCAATGATAGAGCCAATAAGATAGTCCGCTTCTTTTCACGTGTCCGTGATGATGTTTCATAAGAAAAACTCCTTGAGTTAGATTAAAATAAATTGAAATCATACTACTTTAAAAATAAAAAAGAATAAAAAATTGCATTTTTTGGCAGTTCCCACCCCTTTTTGGGGATTTAGAATCCTATCCACATCAAGAGATAGTAAATCCCAGCACCCAAGAGTGCAGAGCAGGGGACAGTTATAAGCCACGAGGCGATGATTTTGTTTAATGCACTTCGTTTGACAAGCTCGTATTTGTAAGCCTTTTTGAGCGTTTTTCGCTCTTTTTTGTCAAGAAGTTTATTCTCTTTTCTTTTGAGTGCTTCTAGCATTGCTCCCTTGCGCTTCATGCTAGCAGAATTGTATTTTTTCAAAAATTCTTGCACCTCTCTTTCATCTTTGCCTTCATGAGCTTGCAAAATCATTTGCTGGGCAATATCTTGCTTTTTGTGAAGATATTCTCTTAAAAATCCTACTCCAAAGATTGCACCAATAGCAATGTGAGTGGAGCTTACAGGAAGTCCAAGTTGAGAGGCAATCAATACAGTGATTGCCGCACTCATTGCAACACAGAAAGCTCGTTTTTTGTCCAAATCCGTGATTTCATTGCCTACGGTTTTGATAAGTTTGGGGCCAAAGAGTGCAAGCCCCAAAGAAATCCCCAATGCACCTACAACCATAATCCATAATGGCACGCTTGCTTTTCCTGCAAACTCTACCCCACTTAAAACTTGATTGATTGCAGCAAGAGGGCCAATCGCATTGGCAACATCATTGGCTCCATGAGCAAAACTCAAAAGTGCTGCTGCAAAAATAAGGGGAAATGTAAAAAGCTCATTGATGTCTTCTTTTGTGTTGGTGATAAGCTTTGCTTTTTTGTCTATGAGAGGCTTGATGATAAAAAAGCCAAAAATAGCAATCCCAGCACTAATAATGAGAGCAAGGAAAGAATCCATAGGGAAGAGCTTTTTTAGCCCCTTAAGAATAAGATAGAGCGAAAAAGTAAAAACCATAAAAGTGATCAAAATAGGCACAACTTGTTTTGCCGCCTTTTTTTTGTCTGATTTGTATAAGATGGTTTTTTTGATTAGAAGTAAAAAAATCACTGCAATCACTCCCCCAAATACAGGAGAGATAACCCAACTCAAAGCAATGTCTCTTAAAACTCCCCATTGCACAATTTCTATGCCACCTGCAACAATCCCAGCACCCAAAATCCCACCTACAAGTGAATGTGTAGTGGATACTGGAGCACCTAAGAAAGTGGCAAGATTGAGCCATAGAGCTCCAGAGAGTAGGGCGGAGAACATCAAAACCAAAAAGATATGACTATCTGTAATAGAATCTTTGTTGATGATTCCAGATTTGATTGTAGAGACTACATCTCCTCCTGCGATAATCGCCCCCAATGCTTCACAAATCCCTGCAATGACAATTGCCCAAAAGAGTGTGATTGCTTTGGAGCCTACTGCTGGTCCAACATTGTTTGCAACATCATTGGCTCCAATATTCATAGCCATATAGCCACCAATAATTGTGGCAAAAACAAGCATAGCAGGATTGCTAATCCCTTCTACACTAAAAGCAAATACAGAGATTGCAACGATAAAGAACACAACAAGCCCAATGCGAAGGCTATCTTTTTGTGCTGACTTTGTAGCTTTTTCAAGCTGTTTAAAGTCTCTAATGTCCATAGAAATCCTTGTTTTGAAGTGGGGTAATGAACCCATGCATAATCATAATCAAATTTTTTATGGAATTTTTGAATTTTTGGTGGTTATGGGGGCTAAAAAGTCCGAGAAAGTAAGCTCAGGGCTTGTTTTTGGAGTGAGAGATTGCTCTGAGATGAATAAAAGCTCACTTTTGTTTGCATATCACATTCTTTGAGTGCAAGAGTGGATTTGAGTTGCTCTACGATTGCCTCTCCTGAATGGATTAGCAAGCTCTCTTCTTTGAAATACTCACTGATGGCTTTGGAGATAAAAGGATAATGTGTGCATCCTAGAATAATGCCTTTTGGAGGTGTGGAGATCGAGTGAAAGTAGTGCTTGAAGGTGGATTGTAGTATCTCTCCCTCATAGATTCCCTCCTCTACAAGTGGGACAAAAAGCGTTGTAGCAATGCTTTGGATATTTTTATACCCCAAAGCACTCAAAGCATTTGGATAGACTTGGGAGTTTGTCGTAGCCTCAGTGGCAAGGATAAGGATAGAATCTTCCTTGTTAGGAAGTTTGTTTTGCACAGCCAAAACCCCTGCTTCTATCACACCAATCACAGGATAGGGGGCTTTTTCTCTTAAAATCTCAAGAGCATAAGCACTCACAGTATTGCAAGCAATGATAAGCAAATCAATCTTGTAAGGAGAGAAAAAATCCAATGCTTCAAGAGAGTAGGTAATGATAGTTTCCCTATCCTTTGTGCCATAAGGCACTCTAGCGGTATCTCCATAGTAGATAATCTCTTCAAAGAGCTTGGCTTGTAGCAAACTCTTTAAAACACTGACACCCCCAATACCACTATCAAAAATCCCAACTCTCATCTAGTCTTTTTCATTCATGAGATTAAGAAATTCTTCATTGTCTTTGGTTTTTTGCATTTTGGAGTAAATAAAGCTTAGAGCTTCTACATCATCCATTTGTTGCATTACATTTCTGAGCATCCATACCTTTGTAAGCTTTTCTTTGCCTAGAAGCAAGTCATCTTTTCTTGTTCCAGATTTTAAGATATCAAAGGCAGGGTAGATTCTTCTATCTGCAATGGATCGAGCTAGGACAATTTCACTATTTCCTGTTCCTTTAAACTCTTCAAAAATCACTTCATCCATTCTTGAGCCTGTTTCAATAAGAGCAGTAGCAATGATTGTGAGGCTTCCGCCTTGCTCGATATTTCTAGCTGCACCAAAAAATCTCTTTGGTTTATGCAATGCATTGGCATCCACTCCTCCGCTAAGCACCTTTCCACTTGAGGGGGTTGCACCATTATAAGCTCTTGCAAGTCGAGTGATAGAATCAAGCAAAATCACGACATCTTGCCCCATCTCCACCATCCTTTTAGCTCGCTCAATCACTAGTTCAGCTACGCGGATGTGATTGCTTGAGGGGAGGTCAAAGGTTGAGCTAAATACTTGCCCCTTGATACTTCGCTCCATATCTGTAACCTCTTCGGGTCGCTCATCGACAAGCAAGACCATTAGCTCGACTTCTGGATGATTGTGTGAGATCCCATGTGCCAGCTCTTTCATAAGCTCAGTTTTACCCGTGCGTGGAGGAGCGACGATCAGAGCTCTCTGCCCCTTACCAATAGGACTAAAGAGATCAAGCATTCTTCCAGTAACTTTTAGAGGGTTGTATTCGAGTTTGAGTTGCTCAAGTGGGAAGAGGGGGGTGAGATTGTCAAAAAGAGGTCGGTTTTTGATCTCCTCAAGTGAGAGATAATTAATCGCTTCGATTTTGAGCAGTGCATAATAACGCTCTTGATCTTTTGGAGGACGCACTTGCCCTGTAACAATATCTCCAGTTCTAAGAGCAAAACGGCGGATTTGGCTTTGAGAAACATAAGTGTCATTTTGACTATCTGTGAAGTTTCCATCGATGCCACGCAAGAAGCCATAGCCCTCGTGACTCATCTCTAAAATCCCTGTAAAGAGGATATAGCCTCCTTGATTGACTTGGTTTTTTAGAATCTCAAACATCAAATCTTGTCTGCGATATTCTTGAGGGTTTTCTATACCAATGCCTTTGGCGATTTTTGTTAGTTCGCTTACGCTTTTTGCACGCAATTCTTCGATTTTATACCCCTCAACTGGAGTGTGAGTCCTTGAGCTTTTGCTCTCTTTAGTTTCTTTTGTGTCTTTTTCTTTTTGAGTCATGATGTTCCTTAAAGTGGTATGTAGAAAAGAAGCTTCGTATCAAAAGTATCAAAAGGGTATTTTAGTGGAAATACCCTTTGTAGTCAAGGAGTTTAGACTTTGTTTTGAATAATATCTGGATGAAGTCGATAGATTTTGTTCTTGATTTTGGTGATAAGCCCTGTTTCCATAAGCTGTGCAAAGGTTTTGACAACAGTGGGTTTGCTCACATCAAGTGTTTCCATAATGCTTTCATAAGAGCCTCTAAAGACATATTCTTCATCAATATTTTTGAGTAAGTAGCGAATGATCTCAATCTTTTTTCCACCTACAAAAGTAGAAATGGCATTGATAAGTAAATTTTGATTGCTAATCATACGAGCTTGAATGATAGGCAAAACAACCTTTGTGAGTGTATCAAGCAAATCTTCGACTACAATAGGCTTAAGAATATAGCCATCAACTCTTAGATGAATCGCATCAAGCAAATATTGTGTTTCTGTGTGAGCTGTTGTGATAACAATGGGGATTTGTGGGTTAATTTTCCCTTCTCTGATTTTTCTAATCATTTCAATTCCATTGATTTTTGGCATCAAAATATCTGTAAGAATCATATCAACACGATGTTGAGCCAAAAGCTCCAAAGCTTCTTTGCCATTGCGTGCAAGGATAAGCTTCCCAACATAGTCCTCCAAAATCATCGCACTTGCTTTTAGAGTATCCTCATCATCCTCCACATAAAGTAAAGTAAGATTTTTTAGCTTTTCATAAGACATTTTATTCTCCTTGTGTTTTGGCTTTTGAAAGAGTAATTTCAAAAATTGCACCAAAATATTCTTGTTTTGTTATTTTACTTATCCAAAAAGCATTCTTGACAAATATTTTACCTTCCATTTGATTTTCTACAATTTGTTTGACCATATATAGCCCAATCCCAGTCCCCACTGATTTGTGTTTTGTGGTGAAATAGGGTTCAAAGATTTTTTCTATTTCTGCAATCTTAATTCCCCCAGCATTATCTTGTGCAATGATTTTGATCTCCTCTTGATTTTCTATGACATCAATCTCAACTACCCCATCTTCTATATTTTCTGAAACAATAGCGTCCTTGGCATTATTGATAAGGTTTAAAACAACCTGTGCAAAAGCGTTTTCATAGCCAAAAAATATCGTTCTCTCCTTTGATGGGGAATAAAAGTGGATATTGCTATGTTTGAGATTTGAGCTAAGGATACAAAAAGAATCATCAATACTCTCTTGGATACAAAACTCCTCTTTGGAAGTTTGAGGATGGAAGAAGTTGCGGAAGTTCTCAATCGTGTCTGACATATTTTTGGCAATCCTTAGAGCGTCTTTAGTTTGAGAGTGGATAAACTCATGTGTGAGTTTGCCATTTTCATATTTGCTCTGAAAGCTTTGAATGAGAAGCATTAGAGAGTTTAGGGGTTGTCGCCATTGATGGGCGATGTTTTGGATCATCTCTCCAATAGAAGCTAAGCGTGCTTGCTGATACATAATCTGATCTTTTTGGCGAAGCTCTGTGATTTTTTCTTGAATCATTTTTTGAAGATGTTCATTGAGATTTCTAAGCTCTTTTGTTTTTTCATTTACAACCTTCTCAAGTGATTGGTGAAGTTCTTTGATGGAGGAGATAATGATTTGAG
>DXDJ01000075.1 GCA_019115525.1 Candidatus Helicobacter avistercoris
CCCCACCCCCCATGTCAAGGGGAAAAATACAATTTCTTAAATTTTCTAGAAATCTTTGATTTATGACCAGCCTATCATAGAGGTGTAATAACGGTAAACAAAAAAACGAATGTGTAAAATTTAGTTTTGCAATAATTCAATAACGAAAGAAATGCAGTTCTTAGTTTATGTCATCTGCTATATAACATCGGTTTTTTCTTTTTAAACTTTTGTCTTACTCCCACATCCCCAAATATCCCTCCATCTTCTCCCTCAACCGCTCTTTTAGACTATCAGGAGATAGGATGAAGATATGAGGAATCCACTGTTGAATGATTCGCAAAACCTCTTCATCATAGCTTGACTGCGTGCTGACCTCCATTCCTCCCTCATCTTTACTCAGAATCTTTTGATTGGGTAAAATCTTGCGTTTTTCAAAGTAAGGCATTGCATAACTATCGATAAAGAGGATAATCTCATTTTTTTCTTTGGATAAGAAGTTAAATTGATTTTTTTCAATTTCTTGCAGAAGTGTTTTATCAGGAGTAAAATCTTCTTGAGTGTAAGTGATGAGATTTTTAATCTTCTCGAGTGCAAAAGTCTTGATTTTCCCCTCCTCAACCCCCAGTAAATACCATCGCCCAAGATAGTGCTTGAGCTTGTAGGGCTCAATTTTTCTCTTCTTTTGATGATAGTGAAATCCCACAACCTTATGTTCCAAAATTGCAACCTGTAATTCCTCAAATTCTCTTGCTTGTATTTTCTCAAAGCTAACAGGCTGGATAAGAAGTGAAGTGTTAAGTGCTGGATTTAGCAAATCTTGCAAAGCCTTGCTCTCAAGCGTGGGAAACAGATCTTCAATCCCACAAAGCTTCAAAAAATCTCTAAGATTTTCAAAGCTCACGCTCCCTAGAGCATAAGAAGCGAGGGAAATTACCCCATCTTTTTTCTCTATGGGAAGGAAAGAGAGCCTTTGAATATCCCTCTGTATCGTGCGTGTATCGACCTTGAACTCCTCTGCCAACTCAGCAATGCTTAAATACTCTCCATTATTAAGCCTTGAAATCGTATATGCCAGACGCATTGCAAGTTTATCGTGCTCTTTTACTCCCATCTCAACTCCTTTGCTTTTGAGTGAGTATAGTCATTTTTGCCCCCTCTTTCAAGCAAAATCTAAAGAGAAAGTCCAATCTTTTCAACTAAATAAGAATGTTGAGAGAGATGTCTATCATAAAAACTAAACAAATCTTTCAAAGCAAGTGGCAAATCAAAAGCAGAAAACTCCTGCATCATCGCAATGACTACCTGATCTTGCATTCCATACAGCTCTCTCATTCCTATAGAGCTCTTAGCATTTTTTAGCAAAAGATCATTGGAGAGAACGATATGCACTCCCCTTGTTTTCTCAATCTCACTAAGTCTTTGTTGAGCTAATTTACACTTGCTCTCCCCCTCACCAGCAAATGGAGAAACAAGCATACAAATAGGCAAGACTTTGCATTCTTTGAGAATTTCTAAAAGTGAAGAAATCATTCCTCCATTGCTTCCTGAAAGCCCCGCTACTACAAAGACATACTCCAAATCTTTGACAAACTCAGCAATCTGGCTTTTGCTAGATTCTAAAAAAGTAGTATCAAAAGCAATGTCAGGAAGTCTCTCTCGCCTCTCTCTCCCCTCATCGCTCAAAGAATCAATACAAAGAGGCAAGAGATCTAAAGCTCCTTTTGAGTTGTATAAAAAATTCCATCCATACCCACCCAAACCAATTACTGCAACTTTTTTCACTTACCCTCCTTATGCACCTCTAAAAATCCTTCTTGAACTAATCCCTTCACAATCAAGTCTTCTAATATAAGAGATTTCTAACTTCATTGCCCTTCTTATCTCTGCCCCCAAATCATTAAATATCTCCGCATTATGCATACAAGAGAGAATATCAAATCTTGCAAGTTCGGGATAATGATTTTCCAAAATTTTTCTTAGAACTCTCCCTACAATCAAATACATTTTGCCTTGAAGCAAATAGGTAATCTTCCTCTCTGCACACTCTTTTGCAATCATTTTTCTAAGAGCTAAAAGCACTCTAGGCAGATCTTCTCCTCTAATTTTGTATCCATACAAATGTGAAATATGAACAAGCATACAAGCTTGGGCAATCATAGAGTGAGTAAAACGCTTATAGCATTGATAATACCCCTTGTTTTCTTTGCCCTCAAGGTCAAACATCCCTTGAGTGCTTTGGACAAATTCACTGCGATAAAACCCCATTGCATCATCACTCTCATATCTCTCAATAATCTCATCGCTCAAATCGAGAAGTTGAGCCATTGTTTTTATTTCTACTTTAGTGCGTGTATAAATTTTTTCAACAATATGCTCAAATACCCCCAAATGCACATACTCCATATCCTTACTTGCTTTTAAATCTCCTCCTTGCAAAATCTGCTCTTCTACAATCTCTTCACTTCTTTTACTCTCTTTTTCATAAGGGATTAAATCAATCATTTGCTCAATCAATTCTACATCCAACCCCAAACTCATTCTCCCTCCTCAATCCTAACCTTCTCTTTTGCCCCCTCTTCTCCAGGCTCGCTAATCCACTCATCAATAAGATCTAGCACTCCATAATCCTCTCCCATCTCAGCTCTTCTCTCTTGCACCATCTCTCCTAGTGTATAGGCCGCTACGCCCAAAGCCACACCACCTAATGCCAACAATACTTTATCCATTACTTCTCCTTAAAATAGCTTTCTTGCCAACAAGACAAGTTTGGTTACCCAACTTAGATTTTTTCTATTTTCTGCTTTGATTTCCTCAGGGATTTTTTCCACTTCTGCCAATACCATCAGCCTATCTCCGCAGAAAAAACACCCCAACTCACTTGAGCTCAATTTGTCTGAGTAGATATGCAACCCACATCCCCTGCACTCAAACAAAAACACTCTAGGAGCAATGTATTCAATCATTCATTGCTTCTTTGATTTTTTTCATCCCCTTTGCTCCATCTGCATTTGAGAGATCCTCAAATAGCTCACTGAAAAAATCTCCTAGCCCATACTCGCTATCATCTCTCTCTCTTGACGAATCTTTTGCACTTTTTCTCCAAGCTTACAACCCGCCACGCCTATAACTGCACCAATAATCAAATCTGAAAAATTCATTTTCTACTCCTTGTTTTGAATTACAAGGGGAAGTTTAAAAAGAGGGGGCGACAGGTTGTGTCAGTGCAAATAAAACTCCCTAATCTTTTCTGCTACTTCATTCTGCTCTTCTTCTGTGATAAAAGCACTCATAGGGAGTGAGAGGATATGCTTGCTAACATTCTCACTCACTGGGAAATCTCCCCTCTTGTATCCTAGATATGCAAACGCTTCTTGTAAATGCAGGGGAGTGGGATAATGTATGGCTGTGGGGATCGAACAAGAAGCAAGAGCCTCTCTTAATTCATCACGATTTTGCACATAGATAGAATATTGGGCAAACACGCTTGAATTATAAGGATGAATATAGGGGGGTTTTACATACTCTGCTAAGTCTTGCAGTGCTTGTGTATAGTTCTTTGCCACCTTCTCACGCTTTTTTATTTCATCTCTAAAATATTTGAGCTTTACACACAATATCGAAGCCTGAAGTGAATCCATTCTTGCATTCATTCCAATATATCGATGCACATAGCGTTTGACTTGGCCATGTGAGAGGAGAGAGCGGATTTTTTGAGCCATCTCTTCATCTTGAACAAACACCGCTCCACCATCGCCATATCCCCCCAATGGCTTGCTAGGAAAAAAGCTCGTTGTAGCAAATAAAGAAAGAGTGCAAGAATATCTCCCCTTATAAGTAGCACCAAAGCTTTGTGCTCCATCTTCTATCACTGCAAGATTGTATTTTTGAGCAATCGCATTGATCTCATCCATTTCGCACACTTGACCATAAAGACTTGCAGGCAAAATCGCCTTGGTTTTTGAAGTAATAGCTTTTTCAATCAAAGAGGGGTCAAGATTGTAGGTTTGAGGATCTATATCTACAAACACAGGCTTTGCACCCAAAAACGCAATCGCCTCAGCAGTAGCAATAAAAGTAAAAGGTGTGCTAATCACCTCATCCCCAGCCCCTATACCCAAAGCACTCAATGCCAAAATAATCGCATCGGTTCCACTTGAGCAAGCAATCGCATTGGCACTATTGCAAAACTCTTCTAGCCCCCTCTCTAGTCGCGAAATACTCTCACCACCAATATAGCTTGAAGTATCAAGAATTTTTTGGATTTCGGCATTGATTTCATTTTTGTAGAGTTGGTATTGGGTTTGAAGATTGGTAAAGTCCATATTTTTCCTTATTTCCCCCTACCCCCTTGTGAGGGGATTAGAAAGAGAGTTTTGTAAAAGCTATTCCTCTATCAAAGGAATTTTCTCTGATGTATCCTCCGCCAACAGAAAACTTGGCCCAGCGATTGTTAATAAGATTGACTTGAGCGACTGCTGAAATTTCTTTGTAGTCTTTATCTGCATAAAGTAAATCTAGCTCAAAATACTTGTGCGTAAATCCGGCAAAAACATACCATACATCACTTCCAGCTGCAAAATAGTCGCTACCTCCGCCAAAGGTATTTCCATAAAACCTTGTCTTATCGCTTTGGTGATAAATCCCTGCATCATTCCCAACAGAGTAATAACCTCCACCTAGCTTGAACATATCACCAAAAACAAATTCTTGATCGATCCACCAAAGATAAGTGTTTTTTGTTGAGTTTTGATACATTCCTCTAATTGTTGTATCAGAGAGAATGCTCTTTCCTCCAAATACAAACTCTAGCTTACCTCCAGCTTGAAGAATATCATCTCCTCCTTGAAGCAAGTAAGTCGAAAAAGGATCGATATACACCATATCATCAATGTTAATATCAATTCCTGAAGAGAAATAATGTGCATCATCAACCCCATTTTTTTGATATTGATGATAACCCATCAAATCATTTCCTATCCTCCCTAGGTTTCTTGCACCAAAATCCATAGTCTCATAGGAGTAGATTCCCCACCAATTCACATAGCGACTTTCAAGCCTAAAACTCAAACCTTCGCTCAATCCAGAAAACCAATCCACGCCATTGGCAATCTGTCCATTTTTCCCATCAAAGAATGTGCTTAGATCGTATCGTCCACCAATAAAAGAAAAGTATCGAGTATCTACTCTAAGATAGGCATCTGAAATCCAGTTATACCACTTCACATCACTTGCTCTTGTGAAATATACATCTTTCACAAAATCACTAAACTCTCCGTTAGGAGAAATTGCATAAGGCAAGCCACCAGCAACTCCCAAACCAAGACTTACAGGCCCCATCCCTACTTCAAATCCTACCCTAGCTGTTGCACCACCAAACCATGGCTTTTCTTTTTCCCCATTTTCTTTTGAAATCTTATCGATTCCAAAACTATAAGCTGTTCCAATATGTCCAAAAGCCTCAAAGCTTACTGCTTGAGAGCTTGAGAACAAAACACCACAAAGAGCAATTGAGCCTAAAATCTTCTTCTTCATCATCTCTCCTTTAAATGGAATAACTATGGAAAGTTGTGCAAATTTTATTACAAAATCGTCGATAAATCAAAAACCTTTAGTAGAAAAACTGCACATAAGTTCTCATTCCATATTGATCTCCCTTGGTCTGAGGGAATTGATCAGCCCCTGCAACCATAGTGAGATCAAGTCCGAGTTTAAGGTTTTTGATCGGATAATATCCTGTTTGTGCTTCAAAACCAAAGATCACTCCTCCTTGTGTCGAGATTGTTGTTCGCATTGAAGTTTTAAGAGAAATGTCATATTTGAAATTAAATTTCCCAAATGCATAAAGGGTTGTCATATTTCCTTCAAAAATCCCTGTTGTGTTGATAAAGTCTGTATTTTGTCCAAATACACTTAAATCTTTTGCCCCATAACTTGAAACTGCCAAAATCCCTCCACCAGCCTCAAACCTATTGCGTGTGTCTTTCCAAATCAAATCCGACCAATACATCACACTATCCCCTCGAAACTGCCTATTATGATAAGCTACATAAAATAGCAGGGTTGCTCTAGCCTCAAGTTTTCCACTGAGTGTAGGAAAATAAAAATCCATACTTGCTTTGGCTGCTGATGCCCAAAACAAATCTGCTACGCTATAAATATATGGGGAAATGACTGCAGTAGTATTGGGGATTTTGAAATTCCCACTTGCCCAAAGTCCTCCTAGCCAGTTTTCTGCTCCGTGATACATCTCAACCTTGTAGTATTCAATCAGTGCTGAACGATTGATCCATGTAATTTCATAGTCAATCTCTTGAGTGGGAGCGTGATAGAAGCTTATACCTTGCACATAGTTTTTGATCCAATCGCGTGTGTAAGAGAATCTTCCTGCATCAAATCCGAAGTTTAGGCGATCATTAAAAAATCCAATACCCAATTCTGGAAATTCAAGCCATGTCTTATTGTCTCTCCAACCTCGATTCATCTCATAGAGTTTTGGATTGAGCCATGCAGAAGCATAAAAATCATATCCATAAAATATGCCACTTCTATAAGAAAGGGATGCACTTAAGTCCAAATATGTTCCATCTCCTACAAAATCTGCATCCACAAGCGTCCCCACATGCCCTTTAGCTTTTCCAGCCCTAAAGGCCTCTCCAAGCTCACTAGAATGCAAAAAAATCGACAGCAAAAAGACTAGCAATAGCCGAAAAATCAATATTTTTCCTTTTTTTAATACAACTTATGGCGCATATCAAGCAATTTCTAGTCCAATTTTTGTTTTTTTATAAGAGATTTTGAGGAATTGAGAGTTTTTCTAGTTTAAATGATGGGATTGTTTT
>DXDJ01000008.1 GCA_019115525.1 Candidatus Helicobacter avistercoris
GATAATTAGAGGTGGGATAGAGAGAGAATCAAAAAAGATCATATTCTTAGAAATCACTGATGCTTTAAGAGAGGCAATCACACAAATTTTATGCATCAGAGAGCTTTTAAGAAGTTCTCCGCTATCTGTGGGGTGATAGATCACCCATACATCATTTCTGTCTTTGAGATAGATTTTCTCTCCTGCGTTATAGATAAAAAGCTCACCTTTCTCTTCTTGGATATAGGAGTGAGGGATGAGTTTTGGGCAAGGAAAGATAAAATCACCACTTTTGCTCCACTCCAAAATAAAAGCACTAAAACCATAAGCAATGGAGCTTGAGCAGTCAAAAAGAAATCTCCTAAAAGAATGCTTGGCTATAAGTGAAGTTAAAAACTGCTCTTGATTTTTGTCTTCTGAGGTGCATACAAGCGGAAGAGAACTTAGGGCACTTTTTCTTTTGTAAATCTCGCTTGAAACCTGTGTATCTGTGCTACACAAATAATCAAAAATAGAAATAAAAGCACTTAGGTCTTCTTCTTTGAGAGCCTTTTTTACAAAAGGATAGTTGATCCCTCCAAGTGTAGTTTTGGCATTTGGGTTGAGCACTAGTGCTTTTGAGGCTCTTTTATTCTTTTTTCTAAAAAAATCAAACATTTAGCTATACCTTTCTTTGATGGATTGGAATCTCCCCTTGAGTTTGGATGAGATTTTGGCGTTTTTGTAATCCGCGATTTTTTGATGGAGGAAGGCTTGATAAGCAATATCCCCACTATCAAGCAAATCATCATGAGCACATTTAGGATAAGTTTCAAGCTCTTGCATTAAGAGTGTACTTCTTTTATCAATTAGGAAAGTTTGAGATTTTAAAAGCGGAGAGAGACTATCAAGTCTTACTTCTTTGTGGGATGTGCTTTTGATGCCAATAATGGGGAGAATGAGATTTTTCTCATAAAAAGCCTTTTTGAGGCTATCTTTGAAAAACTCTTGAAAAGCTACAATCTCACAAGCGATAACAATTTTCTTGCAAATGCCTAGTTTTTTTGATGTTAGTTCTATGATTTTTTCAATCATCATATCAGGAGTGATTTTGAATCCATGGGCTTCCCAAAAGAATTGTTTGAGAACTTTGGAGTAATGCAGAAAACTCAAAGCAAAATAATCACTTCTTGCTTTTCCCAAAGAGGGATCAATCCCAATATAGATGCAATCAATAAGTGATGGTAAAATCTCATAAGTGCTATAAGAGCTTAGGGGTGCGTTCTCTTTATCTAAAGGTTGGTTTTGAAATTCGCTCATAAAAGAACTTCTATCTTCTAGATAATCGCTGAGCACATCAATAACTTTGATGCTAGGATCATCAAGAAGCAAATCTGATGGAGTAAAAGATTTTAGATTAGCTTTGCAAAGCTCATCTAGATTGCTTGGGAAGTTAATGACCAGAGGGAAAGCTCTGAAGAAGAAATCGCTTCTCCCCTCTATCCTTTTAAGCAACGAATCATAATGCAGTGTTGTGCCTACAACGATGATATTATAAGTGGGGTTAGTTCTTGCAGGGAGCTTTAAAACAGCCTTATTAAACCAAGAGTAAAGCTTATCTCTCTGAGTAGCACTTGCAACATTCTCATCATTTTCAATATCATCACAAACAATCAAATCAGGACGAATACTTAAGAAGTTTGTCCCCCTAAGCTTCTTGCCTGCTCCAAAAGCTTTGATCTTGCAAGGTGTGCCACTCACACAAAAACTCATCTCCTCACTAGTAGAGCTCATAAAGGGTGTGAGAGAGAAATCGTTTTTTAATCTCATATTTTCTTGGATTTCAAGAGAGAGTAGTTCAATACTCTCTTTAGCCAAGTCAAGTGTGGAGCTAATAATGATAAGATAGCGTTTGTCTCCTCTTAAAAGCTTCCAGAGAGAATAAAGACGAGTAATAAGTGTGGTTTTGGCTCCTCCTCTGTAAGCCTCTATCAAAATCTTATTGTGCTTTAGGGACAAATCCTCAAGATGATCGTAAATATAGTTTCTAAAAAGAGAAGTCTCGCTAGGGCTTACATGGTGAGAGAGATAGGTTTGAACAAAAAATCTAAAGTCTTCTTTGGCTTTTTGTACTCTTTTGTCTTTGTCTTTATCAGAAAGTGCAGGAAGTGCTTTTAAAAAGCTTTTGAGTTCTTTTAGATTATCCATATAGCCCCCAATGATTTAAAAATGATTTTAAAGGGATTTAAATGGGTTTTAAAGGGGGTTTTTGTTTTCATTTAAAAACCCTTTTGATGATTTCTTCAGAATTTGCACTTAAAAACTCCACAACTTCATTCTCTTGCTGTTCTAAAGCTAGATTTGCTATGACTTTGACAGTGAGCTCTGCTTTTTCTCTAAGCTTGTCTTTGAGCTTGAAGGCATCATCATTTTTTGGAGCTTTGAGTTTCCAATAGGTTTGGGCATATTTGTTGAGTTTTTCTAAAGAGGGTTTAGTATCTCCTTGAAGTACAATCTCAAAAGAATCAATGAGGGTTGCAAGAAAATACTCCTCACTTGCCCTAACTTCTTTTTCTTCTCTTTTTTCTCTTAATAATGCTTCATCCCAGTCATCTCCAGCTTCTTTTGCTCTCCTCTTTTGATAGTAGAAAGTGGAGCGAGTGATATTAAAGAGCGTGCAAATTGAGCTCACTTCCTTTCCACTTAGATAAGCATTTTTGATTTCTTTTAAATGTAGTGCCTTCAAGTCTTCCTCCCTTTACTTTAAGAGTGAAATTCTTGTGTGGTTTTTCGCACTATTTTTGGGAAATTTTCGCAAAATTTGAGATTTGCTCCCATCTAGAATTCCTCCTGCTTATTTAAAAAATGAAGGAGCAGGAATGAGAGAATTTTTGATTGAGCTCAATGAAATCTCAAAAGATAGCAAACTAAAAATCTCTCCAGTGGGAGAAAAGGTTGTTGGAAGAGATGGAAGAGTTTTTAATATCAATGCTGAAGAAGTAATCAAAGCCACCAAAAAAGGTGGGGTGGACTTAATGCTGGATGTGGATCACCATGGAGGAGAAGCTGTGGGATGGTTTGCTCTTAATAGCTTAGAAGTCAGAGATGATGGAATTTATGCAAGCTTGGAGCTTACTAAAAAAGGAGAGGAGCTTGTAGCAAACAAGGCATATCGTTATCTTTCACCTGCGTATGTTGTGGCTTTTGAAAATGATGTGCGAGTAGTTAAAGAATTTCACAGTGTGGGGCTAGTCAATCACCCCAATCTTTTGAAAAAAAGTCTCAACTCCAAAGAGGATAGTGAAGAAATGAAAAAAGAAAATGAGACTCTCAAGAAAGAAAAAGAAGAGTTGAGTAAGCAAGTGGAGCAATTGAAAAAAGAAAAAGAAGAGCTCATTAAAGAGTATGAGAAGAAACTCACAAGCACTAAGGTCAAGAATGCCCTAGAAGCAAATGCGATGCTCAAAAAAAGAGAAGAGGAGGCATTAAAGCTTAGTGGTGAGGCATTGGATAGCTTTTTGAGCGTATGTGCGGTGGAAGCCAAAGAGATTTTCAAAGGAAGTGATTTAAAGGATTTGCAAAAAAATTCAACGCAAATCACAGAACAACAGAAAATTGCCCAAAGTTTGGGGCTTGAAAATTTAGATTAAGGAGAAAAAATGGCAAATAAGTTGGATGCAACATTTATGGAAAATGTAAGTAAAGGATTTAGCAAGGTATTTAATGAGAGCCTTGTAAAGCAAAATGAGGACTATAAGAAAATCTCGCTAGAAGTCACATCTAGCACAATTGTGACAGATTATGCATGGATTGCAGATCTTCCGAGTATGAAAGAATGGGTTGGAGACAGGGAACTTAAGGAGCTTAGTGCTTTTAGCTACACAATCAAGAAAAAAGATTGGGAAGCCACAATTAAAGTGCATAGAGACAATTTGATTTATGACAATTTAGGAATTGTCAAACCTCAAATTCAAAGTTTGGCTGAGAGTGTGAGCACACATTACAATCAGATGATTTTTAAGCTTCTTGAGAGCAACTCTGTGTGTTTTGATGGAAAGAATTTCTTTGCAGAAGATCATAGTGTGGGAAGCCAGACTTTTAGCAACAAAGGAGTAAAGGCTTTAAGTGCTGAAGCGTTTTTGGAAGCAAGAAGAGAAATGCGAAGTTTGACAAATTCTGAGGGGGTTCCACTAGGAATTCGTCCAAATCTTTTGGTTGTCCCACCAGAGTTAGAAGCGACAGCTCTTAAGATTCTTAAGGCTCAAACTTTAGAGAATGGATCAAGTAATATCACTTATGGAATGTGTGAGCTCTTGGTGTGTGATCATCTTACCAATGATAAGGCGTGGTATCTCTTTGATGTCTCTCGAAGCATCAAGCCTTTTATTTTGCAGGTGAATAAAAAACCAGAATTTGTTGCATTGGATAAACCCAACTCTGATCGTAACTTTATGAGCAAGGAAATTCTCTATGGGGTGGATACTGAAGATAACGCAGGGTATGGAATGTGGCAATTGGCTTATAAAAGCGATGGGAGCAACTAAATGAGCAATAGAGAAAAAGCAAGAAAACTAAGAGAGGAGGTGCACTCCTCTTGTAATTCTATGCACAAAGGAAATGAGCAAATCAAACAACTTGAAGAACAAGTCAATCAGCTACAAGAGAAGGTTGCTGAATTGCAGGGAGTGAGTGAGAGTTTGATTGAAAATGTTGCAAGTTTGGAGGAAGAAAATCTTGAACTTAAAAGAGCAATGGAAGCTCAAAGCACAAGCTTCTCTTCTTGAGCCTCCTAAAGAGGAGTATTTGGATTACGCCCTGAGTGAAGCAGAAGAGATTGCAAAAGGAAAGGTCGTACCTCTTTTTGCACTCCTTGATATTGCTCTTGTTAGGCTCAAACTCTTACTAAAGATTGAGCTCAATGGAGAAGATGAGCTCTTGTATAAGCAGGCTTTGGGTGTCATCAAAGATGCTCCAAGTGAGGGGAGCGAGAGAAAAAGCAACTACAAAAGTCAAATAAGAAGGAGTGAGTTTGATCTGTAGTGTTTTTGATGAGCTTTGCAAGGCAACTTCTGCCAAGGCTCTTAAAGAGATGCCAAATGAGAGTGGTAGATATCTGCTTTTTAAGGGGTTGAGGGTTTATGGGAATGAGGAAGCTCAAGAGTACAGCTTGTTTTATCTCTTTAATGCCATTGATGTAAAAGCAGGATTAAAAGAGGTTGATGAGATCAAAACAAGGCTCTTGAAACTTTCTACCCTAGAGGATATTTCACTCCCCAACAAGGTGAGTTTAGAAGAAGTGAGAAGTTCTATTTCTGGGTTGCTTCAAACTTATGAGTTTGTCATCAAAATAAGATTGAAAGGAGTTTAACAAATGAGAAAGATTGAGAAAATCATCATCCACTGCACTGCTACACCACCAGAATCTAATATAGGGGTGAGCGAGATTGATGCTTGGCACAAAGAGAAAGGGTGGAAAGGGTGTGGATATCACTATGTGATTAAGAGAGATGGAGAAATCCAAAAGGGACGCAGAATAGAAGAGATTGGGGCTCACACTAAAGGATTTAATGCCAAAAGTATTGGAATTGCTCTAGTAGGTGGTGTGGATAAAAATGGTAAAGCCAAAGATACAAAAACCAAAAAGCAAGAAGAATCCCTGAGAGCTTTGCTAGGAGAACTTTTGAGAGAATTTGAGGGAGCAGTTGTTTTGGGTCATAGGGATTTGGATAAAAACAAAGAATGTCCAAGTTTTGATGTGAAAGAGTGGTTTTATGCTTAGAGGGGTGGGGTTGGGAATTGTAGGGAGCCTTGTTCTAATCCTCTCCTTGTTTCTTTTGCACTATAAAAAGTCCTATGAGGATGCAATAGCAAGATTGAGTGAGTGTGTGATGAAAACTGATACTTTGATTGCAACACTCAAAAACAAAGAGCTAAAGCTCAAGGAATATTTGGAGCAAAAGCCAAAAGTAGAAGAGAAGATCATTACCAAATACAAAATCATCAAACAAAGAGATGAGAATTGTCAATCTTTTAAGGAGGGAGTACATGAAATTCTTAATGTTTTTTATTCTCATCCTCCTCCTTAGTGGATGTGCAAGCAAAAGGGAGGTGATAACTATTTTGGTTCCTTGTGAGGTGCCAACTCGTTTGCGTCCAGTTCCAAAACAAGATCCGCTAGAAAATCTCAAGGAGATTTTTATCTATCTTGAAGGATTGGAGAATGATTTAAAGTTTTGTAAAGGAGAAATTGATGGGAGATAAAGAGAGTTTCAAGCTCTATTTAATGGTGCTTTTAATTGGGATTTTTGCAGGAGTGATGTATGTGCTTAGATCCATCACTGAGCAGAAAATCGATACCAAAACTAAGGCTGTGGTGTTTGTAATTCAAGGGATTGGGAGTTCAATGCTTTTGTGTTTTTTGGCTTTTGAGGGAGCACATTACTTTGGTTTGCCAAATTCGCTTTGTATTGCAATTGGAGGAGGCATAGGTTGGCTTGGAGGAGAAGTTATTTCAAGACTATTTCTAAGATTGTTTGAGAAAAAGATTTTAAAGGAGTAAGTTATGGCAAACGATGTGGAGTTGTATTTGGGTGGTGGAAAGCTTTTTATGCAAAAGCTTGGTGGTGTGGAGAAAGTGGATATGGGTGTTCAAACACTCTCACTTTCTCGTGAGGTCACTACAAAAGAGGCTTTTAGTCGAGCTTTTGGAACCAAGCAGAGGATTGAAGAAGTTGTTGTAGATGATTCTTTTACACTAAAGGGAACCATCAATAATATGAGTGCAAAGATTTTGGAATTTGCTCTAGGGAGTGAGATTGAGAGATTGGAGGTTAATAATGGAGAAACCTTGCCAAATGGAGAGAGAAATAGCAGTGGAAAAACCATTGTGTTCTCAAGACTAAAGGCTGGGAGCAATCCAACCTTTAAGGCTAAGCTCATTTTTGAAGGCGTTGCAGTCAGTGGCAAACAAAGTATGTTTGTGGCTTATGAAGCAAATATCAAACTCAATGGAGAGTTATCTCTTGTGAGTGATGATTTTGCGGAGGTGAGTTTTGAGGCAAAGCTTACAAGAAGTGATGAGGGGATTTATGATCACTATATCAAAGAAGAGGAGAGAGAATGAAGGTTTTTAAAGTAGAGAGGGCAAGTATTGATTTTAAGGCAGTGCTCTCCAATCTTGAAGAGATAGAGCTTACTTATTTTGAACCCAATATGAATCAGATTGCCAAAATGAGCGAAGCAAAGGGTGTGAGTGAAAATTTGGAAGTGATGAAGGAAGTCCTAAAAGAAAATATCAAAGGAGAGAGAGCTCTCTTGTTTGTGGATGATCTTTATGAAAGTGGAAATGTAGAGAGCTTCTTTGAGAGCTTAAATGCTGAGCTCAACAAGGAAAGAGAGAGAAAAAGAAAAAACTCCTAGAGTGGGCAAGACAAAGAATTCTTCTCTCTCGTGGAACTCATATTCCCATCCCACTTGAACTCAGCGATAGTGAGGAGATTTTAATCGCAAGGGCTTGGAGTTTATCTCTAGGAATGCAGAGTGGATGGGATGGTGGGAGATTGAGTTGTGACTACCTAGTCATAAGAGATTTTTGTAAGAAATTCAGTCTTGATCCACTGAGTGTTCTTGAGATTTGCAAAGAGATGTGTGAATGTGGATTGTGATGTTTTGATTTTTTGCTGGGCTTTAGGTGGATTAAAAAGTGCCACAAGGATTAGGGCGATACCAAAAAAGATAAAAAACTCAAACATTTGCACACTCACTTTTGAAGAAATATTGTAAGGATTATAATGCAAGAAAACTTTGGTGCGCGTTGCGATATTGTCTTTAATGTCAAAGACGGCACTTTAAAAAATGCTAATACCAATGTTACCACTCTTAATAAGCAAGTCAATGTGGCTACTAAAAATGTGAGTTCACTGAATGCTACTTTTGCAAATACTTTTTTTGCATTGGGCAGTCTCAATCTTGCCTTTAGTGCCATAGGAGCAAGCCTAGGAACTGTGCTTAAAAGCTCACTTAATCTTGCAAGTACCAATGAACAACTCAAAAACTCTTTAGCAAGTTTAATTTCACTCAATCATAGTTCTACTGATGCACAAGGCAAAGCAATTGATGCAAACACAAAATGGAACGCCTCTCTTGCACTTTCGCTTGATACGATTAAAAAGCTCAATGTCATCAATCTAAAAACAATCTACACTATGCAAGATATGAGTGAGATGTTTAAGAGTTTTTATAGCACTGCTGGCTCAAATATGAGTTTAGAAGAAGCCATTAGTGCTATGGAAGCTATTGCATATGCTGGGCAGGTTAGTGGAGCAAGCGTAGATAGCTTGAAGATGACGCTAGATAGTTTGGGGTCTGGTGTGGCTCAAACCCAAACTGACTTTGGAAGATTTATTAGCTCTTTAGGACTTAGCACAGAGGCTATGAGCAAAGCAAAGGCTGAGGGAAATCTCTATTCTCTTATCATTGAGAAGCTTGGGAGCTTTGCCCAAGATGCAAGCAAGAGTGCAAATACCTATGAGGCAAGTGTGAGTAATTTAAGCAACGCTTATGATGAGCTCAAGAAAAAAGCAATAGAGCCTTATTTTGAGGAGATTAAAAACGCAATCAATGCCACAAGTGAGGCAATTTCAAGAAATCAAGAGGCGATTTTACAATCCATTGGAGTATTCTCAAGGCTCAGTGCAAGCATTGCTCTTGTTTGGGGAGCAAGTAAGAGCTTGAATCTAGCCCTTAAAGTCATAGCACCTCTAAGAGCTTATGCTTTGGGATTGCAAGGAGTAACCTCTTGTGCAAATGGAGCCAATCTTGCAATCAATGGATTGAAAACAACTCTTATGCGTTTTGCTCCAACTGCTGGACTTTTTCTAGTCATAGAGGCGTGGAGTAGATGGAATGACTACATTAAAGAAACCCAAGAAAATCTCAACAAGTTAAGCAAAGATGGGTTGGAAAAAAAGCTTGAAGATGCTCAAAAAAGACTAGAGTCTGCAAAAATCAAGATTGCAGATGCACGAAGTAATGGGGGAATTTTTAGTAAATTCAAAGAAGAAGAAGGGATCTCTGAATATACTCAGGCTTATAAAGAAATCCAAGACTTGGAGCATCATATAAAGATGCTTCCTAAAGAAGTAAAAACTCAAGAACTTATTGCAAAAAACAAAGAAATCGCTCTTGATCCAAAGATAATTAAAGATACATCTTTGGCATATGCGGAAATGGCTAAAGTTGGGCTTAGTGAATATGATTTGGCACTTTTACAGATTGTAGAAAAAACTCAAAAATGGATTGATAGCGGAGTTGAGCTTGGTGATGCACTGCAAACTCAAAACATCCTTATGCAAGATTTGGAAACTAGACAAGCACTCAAGGAGATGAATGCACAGCTAGATATAAAGGCTGAAGAAATTGCCTTCTTAAATGAGGGATTAAAAAAGGGGATTGAGCTTGAGCAAATACGATATGAAAAAGCTCTGCTCTCACTTAATGCTAGAGTGGCAAAAGAAGTGGAAGTTGGAGAAATGAGCCTTGAGTTTGCAAACAGACTTTATGAACTTGAGGAGAAAAAACATAAACAAGCTTTAAAAAATATAGAGGAAGAATACACTCTTAAAAGTGGTTTTAGTGAATATTTTTCTTCTGCTTTGAGTGAGAATTTTATCAATGTTTTAGATGGGGGAAAACTTGAAAACTTTGGAAAAAATCTTCAAAAAAGTGCATCACAAGCTCTAGGAAGAAGTCTTGCTAAAAGCTTTGAAGATAGCAAGGTTGGGAAAGCGATGGATAAAGCTTTTGATCTGGCTATTACAAAAGCAAGCGGAGCCTTGGGAAGTTGTCTTGATGGTATTTTTGGTGCAGATTTTATGAATAAGTTTAGCGATGCTTTAGGTGGTGTACTTGCAGGAATTGGAATGGGTGAAGCAATCTCTTCTGTATTATCAAGCCTTATGCCAGAAGAAAATGCTAAAGGAGCTCAAAAAGGAGGAAAAATAGGAAGTTTTACTGGAGCTGGACTTGGTGCAATTATTGGAAGTTTTGTTCCTGGGGTTGGAACACTTGTGGGGGGACTTGTAGGAGGGATAGGTGGAGGATTACTAGGAAATCTGATTGGAGGATTTTATAGCAAAAAAGTTGAAACTACTGCAGAGGGAGTGGAAGTTTTTGGTCGTGGAACCAAGGATTATCTTAATGCTAAAGAATACACGGATCAAAAAGAGACTAAGAGCTATCTTTGGGGGCTAGTCAAAAAAGAAAAAACTTGGACAGATTACAGTGATGCCAATGCTTATGCGATTACTCAGGTTAGAAATACTCTCAGAGGATTTGAAAATCTAATTGTAGATATTGGTGGAGAGGTGCAAGAACTAAGCATTGCCTCTGGAAAATATAGCAGTTATGATGCACTCGCAGATAGCGTAGTTTCTAGCGTCATCTCTTCTGTAATGAAGGGTGCGGATAGTGCAACCATCTCTGGTGTAAGCAAGATGTGGAGTGATTATGCCAAAAGTGTTGACAAGAGCATCAATGAAGCAGTAATGGAGGGGATGAGTAGTTTTGTAAAAAGTGAGCAAACCTATACAAAGTGGCTTTATGACTTCAGAGGAGATACCTTAGGAAGTGCTAAATATACCGCAGAGCTTGCTCAAAAAGAAGTAGATAGATTGCAGGAGGCTTTGGGAGTAAGTGGTATCAATGTGGATAATTTCCTAGCCTTTAGAGAAGAAGCAATCAAAAATGCTTTTGATCCAAATACAATCAATTTGATTAATGCTTTAGGCGATGCCCTCATGAAGAGTGCTGAGGCAGCAAAAAGTTTGAAGAAGCACTCAAGCAAGAAAACAAAACAAAGCTTAAAGCCCTTGATCCATTCCTTAAAAAGACAAAAATTCTGGAAGAAGCTAATCAAACAAGAGGCGAGATTGAAGCAAAAACAAATCTCAAAATTTTAAGTACTTTGCAAAAAATCCTCAAAGCCCAAGAAGTAGTAAGCTATGGAGGAGCGATATGAAGGTTTTAAATCGAGTTGAAACAATTGTTTTGGATTCTAATTTAGAGGAAAAAACTCCACTTTGGGAAAAAGAGAAAGAGTATAAAAAAGGAGAGATTGTTGTAAGTGAGGATCATCTGCTTTATGAAGCACTCAATGATGTGAGTGGAGTGGAACTAAGCGAAAGCCTCTCTTGGAAATGTTTGGGAGCAGATAATACAAAAGCGTGTTTTGATTTTTTTCTCAATACTACAAGCAAGAGAGAAGAGAATTTAAAAATCAGCTTTAGCGGTGGTGGAGGATTGTATCTTGGCAATATAGTAGCAAAAAATGCAAGGATTGAAGTTTATAACAATCGCACACAAGAGCTTATCGAGCAAAGAGACTTTTCTCTCATCTATCGTAATACAAAAACTTGGAGAGAATATTTTTATGGAGAGTTTATTTATCAAAAACACCTCTACTATGAAAGAAGCACGCTTACAAAATCCGTGAGTTTTACCCTGACTTTGGAAAATGCAAATTCAATCGCAGAGATTGGAAGCATTTTTTGTGGAAATGAAGTGGAGTTTGGTGCAAGCTTGTATGCTGGAAGCATTAGTGCAAGTGATTTTAGTAAAATTGAAACAGATGAAGATGGCTATACAAGCATCACAAAGGGGCATTATAAAAAACTCAATGAATTTAGTGTCTTGATTGAGAATGAAAGACTGGATCATCTAGTCAATAAGCTTATAGGAATTAGAGGTGAGCCCGTGGTGTTTATCATCGCAAATACTCATGAAAGCCTTATTAATTTTGCGGTGCTGAAGTCTTGGGAAGTCTCATTGGAGCTCAAAAGTAAAAGCATTGTCAATCTTGAGATTGAGGGATTAATCTAAAAAGGAGGAAGTAATGGAAGAAGAAATTGATAGTGGATTTAGTGCATCAGTCATCTCTTGTGTGATTACCCCACTACCTACACCGCCCACAAGTAAAGAGCCTGATTGTTTTGATCGGAGGGCTGATGAGTTTTTGGAGAGTTTGCCAAGGTTTGGAGAGGAGCTTAATAGTGTAGGAGAGCAAGTCAATGAATTTTATAAAGCCTTTTTTCCAAAAGCTGAGCGTGAGGGAGAAAGGATTGTGCAAGAGTGTGCACTACAAGCCCAAAAAGTAGCACAACAAATAGAACAAATCAAAGAAGAAGCCAAAAAGGAAATAGAAAGCACAATTACTGCAAGTAGCGGAAGACTGAAAGAGAGTGCTAATAGCACATACCTTTTGGCTTTAAGTGTGCGAGAAATCGTGATTAAGAACAGGAGGAATTATGAAAGAGTAGGAGAAGTTAAAGAGTTTAGGGGTATCAAAGAGCCAAGTGGATATGTGAAGCTTCCAGCAATTTTGAGCGTTGTGGATTATCCACTGCTTTATAGGGCTTTAGGGGCAAAAAGAGAAAGTGGGGGATTTGAGGTTTTAGGGAAAGAAAATCAAATTATTTATACAGGAAAAGGAGATTAAAACAATGAGTATTGAGATAGAAGTTGCGCAAACATTAGGCGAAATCAATGAGGTTTTAAAAGAGGTTGCTAAGGAGAAGATTGATCCAAGTGTTTATACGCAAATTTTGCAAGATTTTACAGAGGATAAAAAGGCGGAGCTAGAGGAGATTGTAGAGCAAGTCAATGATCCGCTTGGAAAAAAGACAAAAACATTCTCAACTCTTGGAGATGGTTTTAGAGTGATTGATGGACAAGCCTATCAAGAGGTTTGGATGAAAGATGGAAGAATCACAAAATATGGTGGGCTTTATATCAGAGGTTATCAAATCGCAGGTGCTATGCTTGGTGGAAGCTCTACAAGTAGTGGAGACTTCCTAAGACAACCATTCCCAGATGATGTGGAGTTTGATATGTTTTGGGGAGATGTTACTTGCATCTATGCAAGACCAAAAGCAGGGCAAAGCAATGTAGGAGATGTCGTAGGAAGCCTTGATAATTACATTTGGTGCTATGGAAAAAGCAATTATGGGGCTTTGGGACTTGGGACAACATACGATTACTATCAAACACAAAAAATTGCCTTTAATAGCAGGGTTAGAAAAATGTGTGCTTGCTCTATTGGGCGAGTTGATGCACTGACAAATACCTATGTCTTACTTGAAAACAATGAATTGTGGGTAGCAGGTAGAAATAGCGATAGTTGTTTTGGACTTGGTAATAGCACACAGATCAATACTTGGCAAAAAATACAAAGCGATGTCTTGGATATTTATGCAATCTGGAGATCAGCTTTTGTAGTCAAATCCGATGGAGTTTATGCTATGGGGTATTTTGAATACAACGCAAGTGGAACTTCAAGTCTTGCAGTCAATACCCCCACAAAGGTTTTTTCAAAAATCCCTCTTAGAATTGAGTTTGGAAAATTCTATAACGGATCAGTGGTGTTTATGAACTCCTTCATTTGGAGTAGTTATGACAACAAGCTCTATGGAGCAGGAAGAAACGATGGGTATCAAATCGTTTCTACAGACAAAACCACAAAGCAAGGTTTTGTCAAAGTATCTAGCAATGGAGATGAGTTCGAACTAGCTGATGGCGATACATTCAAGAGCGATGGAGATTCAACATATATCCTCAAAAAGAATGGGGCAAATACAGAATTTTTTGCAGGGGGGAATGGATATAGCGGTTTTGGTGATTCTCAAGGTATTGGAGCTAGGGCTATATCAAAAACTCACACTTTTGAGGGAACTGGATGGGAGCTTATGATGAATCAGGATGGATATATTGAGAGTGATGTTTATCGAAGCTTTTTTGTAGTAAATAAGGCAAAAAGAGAGATTTGGGCGTTTGGCTTAAATGATGGAGCAGGTGCAGGAGGACTTGGAGTAGGAACTGCAAGTTCAAAAGAAAGAGCCTTTAGAAAAGTACTTTTGCCAGAGAATGTAAAGAATGCAGAGCAGTTTGAGGTTAGACCATTTTATTGCGGACAAAGTGGTGGAATTGCAGTAATTATCGATGGAGATTTTTACACTTGTGGAAGTGTAAGAAGCTCTTGCTCTCTTAAATTCCCTTGCTCTATTCCACAAATCCAAAACTAAGGAGTTATGATGAAAATTTACAAACTAGACAACACAAAAGTAGCAGAAGCAAAACACTCAAATCCTTTGGATTGTGTGTTTGGAGATGGTACATTCTCTTTTTATGTGAGTGAGAGTAATGAAGTGCTAAATACACCATTTGAGGAAATCACAAAAGAGGATTTACCAGCTGAGGCAATCAAACAAATGAAAGTAAGTCTTGAGAGCACTAAGTCAAAACTTTTAGATGAGGCAAAAAAAAATCGTGAGTGGAATCACGCTCTTTAAGAGTGATGTTTTGGGCAAGGAGCATTGGTATGATATGCAAGAGCAAGATCAAATCAATCTCTCCCAAGCAAGAGAGTATCTCTCTTTGATGCCTGATGCAAAAGTGAAAATCCGATGCACTGATACAAATAATGTCAAAGATAATGTAGAACACACAAAAGAGCAGATTAACAAGCTTTTTGAAGATTGGTTTGTTTCCAAAAGTGCGATCCTAAATGCTTTTAGCATCTTTAAGATTGAGCTAGAGAATGCAATCACGCAGGGTGGAGCAAAAATGGTTTTTGAAAGTTTTGAAGGAAAAATTCAAAGATAAGCGACACCCCCACTCCTTGGTGGGAGTAAGGAATTTTAGTTTGCTAAAGCAAGCCAAAAATATTACGCACACTAAGGAGAGAAAATGAATTTTACCAAAGCAACAACGCTTAAAGCACCTTTTGGCTCTTTTGGTGGAAAATCAAGACTAGCAAAAGAGATTGTAGAAATGATGCCAGAACATAAGCTCTATGTAGAGGTTTTTGGAGGCGGACTATCTGTGCTCTATGCTAAGCCCAAAAAGCCAAAAATCAGTGAAGTTGTTAATGATATCAATGGAGAGCTTGTCAATCTTCATAGAGT
This sequence comes from Candidatus Helicobacter avistercoris, assembly GCA_019115525.1. Taxonomy (GTDB): domain Bacteria; phylum Campylobacterota; class Campylobacteria; order Campylobacterales; family Helicobacteraceae; genus Helicobacter_G; species Helicobacter_G avistercoris. Next base: position 14,916 of record DXDJ01000008.1, read on the forward strand.
AATCAAAACATTTCCTGCAACTTTTTCCAATATGCTTTCAGAGCTTTTGATTTCTAGAGAAATGTTTGAGGATTTTAAAAATAAAAAACTCACTCCAAGAAATAAAATTGAAAGAGCTGTATTCTTCTATTATTGCTTGACTTACAGTTTTGCAAGCAAGGGAGATAATTTCACAATGCCAAAATCACAACCAGCTAAAAAACTCTATAAGGATTTTAGTGTTTGGAGCAAAAGACTAAGCTCAGTTTGCATTGAGAACTTAAGCTTTGAGAAGCTAATCAAAGAATATGATAGAGAGGAGACTTTGTTTTATCTTGATCCACCTTATATGGGTGCAGAGGATTATTATAAAAACACTTTGGGCTTTGGGAAAAAAGAGCATGGGCTTTTGGCGGAGATCCTTAAAGGTATTAAGGGAAGGTTTATTTTGAGTTACAACGATACGCCAAAAGTTAGAGAGCTTTATAAAGGGTTTAATTTCAAAGAAGTCAGCACACTTTATACACTTAACATCAAAGCCCAACGCAGAGTGCAGGAGGTGTTAATTTGTAATTTTGGGTAGAATTTTCAAAACATTTTTATTGGGGTTTGAAAATGGAAAAGTATGCTAAGCCTGAGTTCGATAAAATTAAGTTTACCTGTCCGTATTGTGGAGTGTTTTCTCAGATAAAGTGGCACAAGGATAAAGCATTGGAAATTGATAATCACTATACTGAGGAATTGGATATAGGTTATTGTTTTGCTCAATGTGAGTGTTGTCAGGGGGTGATGTGTTTTTCTTATAAGCTTCTTAGTGAAGATATAGATCCTTATGATGGATTGATTCAAAAATTCAATAGCACCATACTTTACCCCAAGCAAATAGGTATCTCTCCAGCTAAAGATATGCCAGAGCATATCAAAAAAACCTATAAAGAAGCTTCTTTGGTTTTTGGAGATTCTCCTAGAGCCTCTTGTGCTTTGTTGCGTTTGGCATTGCAAGAGCTAATGATTTACCTTAGAGATAACCATGGAGACTATGGAGATTTAAAGGGAAAGAAGATTGATGAAGATATAGGAATTCTTGTCAAAAATCACACTCTCCCAGCAAAAATTCAAAAAGCACTTGATAGTGTTAGAATTATAGGAAATAATGCAGTGCATCCAAAGGAATTGGATATTAATGACAACCCCAACATCGCAGAAACACTTTTTAAGATGATTAATTTCATTATTGAAGAAATGATTACAAAGCCCAAAGAAATTGAAGACATTTATGGGAAAATGCCTGAAAAAGAAAGAGGCTGGGTTGTAGATAGAGACAAAAATAAATCTAAATAATTACATTCCATAATCTTCTTACACTTTATAATCTTTCTATGTCACCATTTCCTAAAAAAGGAAGTGGTATGCAAACTTGCAAAGAACTCATAGAACGCATCAAAGACATTCTTTCAACAGAAGGACTTAAAGCTCCAAAAGATATGGATGTGGCAAAGGAACTCAAGCTCCATCCCAATACCCTAGCACAAGCCAAATTTCAAAACCGAATCCCTTATCCCAATATCATGGACTTTCTTCAAAGAAGACAAATCTCTATCAATCTTTTCTTTTATGGTCAAAGCCTAGAAGAGATTGCAAAAGCGAGTGAAAGATACAAAATCCTAAAGCTCTACACTGCTAATGCTTCTGCAGGGTTTGGTGGAATCAATGAAGGAGTGTTTTGCAAGGATTTGATTGTAGATGATTTTTTGATTGGAGCTATGGGGATAAAAGATTGCAATGAGGCAATCTTTGTGGTGGGAGATTCTATGCAAGAGCTTATCATGGATGGAAGTATCGCTTTGCTGGATAGAAAGGACAAAGCAATTAAAGATGGAAAAATCTATGCAATCAACTCTTTGGATGGCTTATTTATCAAGCAATGTTTTATAAGAGATGGAGCGATAGAACTCCATTCTTTAAATACGCTTTATACTCCATTGAAATATGATTTAAATGAGGTTTTAATCCTTGGTAGAGTGCGTGGAGTGATCAATAAAATCATATGAGATTTTACACTTGAAATCAAAGTCAAAAACTTATCTCACTTTGATTTCATTTGCAAACTCACTTTGATTTCAAAGGCGGTTTTACAGAGTGTCTTCATTGATTTGATTATTGAATTTTACAGATAGCTCATCGGTTGTTTGATTGTTTGTACCAAAGACTAGAGTAGTGTTTGCCTCACTTATTAGGTTTTGGATTTCCAAACTACATCCCCCGACAAAAGACATTGAAGAGCCGTCTTGCAAAGAAAGGGATTTTAGATAAAGTGTTCCATTGGAATAGCCACTTGGGAGATAGAAAGCTCCAGTTTTTGCAACATTTACGTTAATATTGTTCAGTCCATTGTTTGTGCTTCCACCATAAATTTTTGAATTAGCACCATTAAAATTGATTGTTATTGGGGATAGAGGATCTAGTCTTCCATCCCCGTTATTTCCCAAGTTTAGTGTAGAACCTTCGTCGAGATTGACTATAGAATATGTGAAAGTGTTTAGATCTGCGACCGTTTCTGTTGTATTTGTGGCGATATCCAATACCCCTGTCTGACTGAAAGATGAAACAGATTGATTTGAAGGTGTTTTTATTGAAAAAGGATTGTGAATACTTAAAGAATATGGATTTTGTATTCTTTTGTTTGTTTTTTGTGATTTGTTATTTTTTTTTGTCGGTTCTTGATCTGTGTCGTCAAGAGTGGTGCGAACATCTTCAGGTGAATGAGCATTAAGAGTTGTGCTAGCAAGACAAAAAGCCAGTGCAGAAGAAATTAGTTTTTTTTGATGAAAAATAATAATTCATGTAGTAACCCTTAGATGAATGAAAATAGATTTTTTTAAGTTTTTGAATTATAATCAAAAACTTTGCCCTCGGTGGATTGTTTTTTAATTCTCTTGTTATTGGCAAAATCTTAATCGTATTCTCTTCTCACATACATATTATAACCTTGAGCATCGCTAGATAAGGCGTTGCACTATTTTCAAGGAGTGTAATATGACTGTTTCACAAGCAAAAGAAGTGATTGCTTCTTTAGCAAAATCCCAAGGTTGTTATGGGAGGATGCTGGAGGAGATGAAATATTTCGACAAAGAGCAAAAGAGGGCTTTTAGAGCATTTGTAAAGCCACTGAAATCCCCTGTGGATTTGATTATGGCTTTAGAGGGATAGAAAATGCTAGAAAGTAGTGAGCAAGTGCCTTCTTATGTTCCGCCTACACCAAAAAAACCTGAAGTACAATATCTCACAGATGAAATCATTATCCAGGGATTTGAAGCAATGGCAGGGTGGAGTAAATATGCCTACTGCATCAATCTTGAAGAAGCTTTTAGGATCATAGAAGATATGAAGATTGAGAGAGAAGGCAATGAAGAGCTTTTGGAATTGTTGGAGCTGTATTTCAATGAGCGAGAAGTTTCAAACTATCCTTATGGTGCTTCTTTTGCAGATCTCGCTGATGATTTGCACAATCAGGACTTACGCTTTTGCAATCTGAGAGCTTTTAATAGCTATAACTGTTCTATGCCTATGTCTTTTCAAACCATCAGTTTTGACTATTGGGACAAAGAGCAAGATAGAAGCAGAAGATTGATTGCCTTGCAGTTTCATCTAGGTGGAGATATTCGAGGCAATTACAGTGATTTTGTATTTTTAGATGAGGAAGAAGAAGATGACTTTTTATGGAATATGGGTGATTTTAGTTTTGAATTTATCACGCAGAGATTTGCATGGTACGAAGATTTTTGGAGTGAGGAGGGACATATCTGCTTTGCTAGGGTAGTAGATGACAACAAACGACTAGAATTACTCAATGGAGTTTTTGATGCTCTAAGTGGCGACTACTACTCAAGATACCCCAAAGTTTTTGTAGAGGAGTATGAGAGAATTGGCTTCTAGCAATGTTCACATATCTCCCTTCCATTTTAAGCCCACTCAAACATTGTAATCTAACCCAACATACTACCCCCAATGTTCCTATATCTCGTAGATATAGGAACATTACTATTTTTACACCAAATAAAGGAGGAGAGGAATGGCTAAGAGCAAAGAAGAACTCTCTAAACTCTCTTTTATTGCAGAGCTGGAGCAGTGGAAATCTTTGTTTTTGCAACATCAGAGCAACGAGCAAAAGAGTAGAAACACTTTGGCACTAGATGAAAGAGAGATTGATGCTTTCATTGAATTCTGCAGAAGTGAGGATGAGGTAGTCAGACTTGAGGATATCAGCAAACTTTTTATGAGTGCTTACTTTAATCATAGAAGGGAGCAATACTACAAAATCCATAAGAGAGATATTTCAGCACAGACTCTAAATATCGCCATCTCTAGGCTCAAAGTCTTTTTTGGCTTTATCAGTGATAATCACGATGAGTTTTTGGATTTGAGCTCTTGTATGAAAAAGATTAGAAAAATCCACACCTATGCCGAGTTGCCAAGATTTAGCATAGAGGAGAACAATAAGATTGCTTTGGCTTTGCAGAACCTTTCAGCCTCAATCAAGCAGGTTAGAAGAAGAAAAATCCTTTTGGCTATTGCATTGCTCTTTTATGGAGGATTGAGATCCATGGAGGTTTAAATCTCAAAGGAAGTGATATTGCTTTGCAATATGATACAGAGGGCAAACCTTTTTATGTGCTTTCTATTGTAGGAAAAGGAGGAAAAAGAAGAGAGGTTCCAATCCTAAAGAGCAAGATTGAAAGCTTTGAGGATGTGTTTTTAGAGATTGATGGGGAGCTATTTGAATTTGGATATCGAGCATTTCATAGGAGCGTTCAGAGGTTTTTGAAGAATGCTGGAGTGAAGAATTTGAGTGGCAATCACGCCTTTAGGCACAACTTTGCAAGCAATCTTATTAGAAAGAATGTCAATATGCAAGTCATTAGCCAAACGCTAGGACATAGCGATATCTCAATCACTGCAAGATTCTATTCACGAGTGGCATTAGATAATCAGATGAAGGCAGTAGAGTAAATCCTTTGGCAGATTGTGCCAAGGGATTTATTTTTTTTGTGTATCTTAGTTTTTAAACTCATCTGAAAGAACTGCCAAGACTTCTTTTTCAATTCTAAAACCATACCACTGCTTTTGGTCTTGAACAATCTGTATGGCAAAGACATTTTTCTTTCCTGAACGAATAAGCTCGTAGTTTTTTAGAAGCAATGGCAGAACAAAAGCAATATTTTTGTTTTGGCTAGAAATCTCGGCAATTGTCTTAAAGTCAGAGCTGTTGTGGGCTTGAAGGAAGCTTTCAAAGACTTCAATCTCAGCACAAAGGAAAAACTCCAAATCCTTTTTGGTATCGGAATCTGTTTCATCACTTGGATACTCTCCAAAGAAGCTAAGAATGAAAAATGATGGATTTGTATGTTTCATTTGCACTGCTTTTTTCATGTTGGTAAGAAAGTGTTGTGTGCTTTTGCAAATTAGCCCATAGCAGGGAAGAATCCCATATTCTAGGCTTTGTAGGGTTTGTTTGTGTTTAATTTTTTCCATTTTTTCTATGCTCCTATGTTTTTAATTCTGTTGCTTGATAAACTGAAGTAGAGAGGACTAAGCTCACAGCCAATAAAGCTTCTATTTAGCATTGTAGAAGCAATTCCTACTACTCCACTTCCCATAAATGGATCAAAGACTACTTCTCCCTCATAAGAGTGAAGAGCTATTAGTCGTTTGATATGCTCTAGGTTCTTTTGTGTTGGGTGAATTTTATCTTTTTGATTGACAAGATTGCTGGAGAAACACTTTTGTTTGTATTCAATCGGAACGCCATTGTTGAAACTAGCTCCTGCTCCTCGAACATAAATCAAATATTCCAAATCGCCCAAGTGCTTGTTGTTTACAAGTGGTGGAGGATTGAGCTTCTTCCAAGTCAGCAGTGTTGTGGAAAGTCCTTTATTGTGAAAGAATAGCAAAAACTTCAGAATTTGTTTGTTGCTACAAAAGATCACCATATTTGGGATTTTTTGGATTTGCAAGAATAGCTCAAAGCATTGTTGATAATCAAAACCATGGGCAATGAAGTCAATTTTTCTGTCTCTGTGCAAAGCAATTTTATCAGCAATTCCTCCACCACCAACCCTTAGTTCATAAGGTGGATCTGTAAGAATTAAGTCCACTGTTTCGCCTCTTTTAGCCATTGCTTCCATGACTTTAAGGCAGTCTTGATTGTAAAGTTTGATCATTGTGTCCTTCCTTTTTAGGGGGGATGTTAATAATA
>DXDJ01000076.1 GCA_019115525.1 Candidatus Helicobacter avistercoris
GGGTAAATGCTAAAAATAGGGGTTTAAAAGAGTTTGAAACTTTTTCGATGAAAAGGCGTGTATCCCAATGTAGAGATAAGTTCTTTATGTTTGGCTGTGCAGTATCCGCTATGAGAGAGGAAGTCATATTGTGGATATAGGGTGTGAATCTCTTGGCATTCTAGATCTTTGGCATATTTAGCAAGAATAGAGGCTGAGGAGATTTGATGGATGAGAGTATCGCCTTTGATGAGGGTTTGGAGTGGGATGAAGAGTGGAGGCTGGGATTTGAATGTAGAGTTGCCATCATAGATAAATCTACTGATAGGACATTTGGAAGCTAGATTTTCCATAATCTCTTCTAACCCCTCTTTTAGGCAGATACTTAGCCCTCTCTCATCGATTTCTTTGGCTTCTTTCTTGACCATATGGTGAGTGATATGGGGGTTTGAGAGGAGTTCTGTGGCGATTTGCTCTCTTTGAGTGTGGCTGAGTTTTTTGCTATCTTTTATCTTGAGGTGTGAGAGCGTGGGGATAAGTTCATCAAGATAGGCTACTCCGCAGATAAACAAGCTTCCGCCGACACATCCTCTCCCTGCTTCATCAATCCCGCAAATCATTCAATTTCTCCTAAGCTAAATTCTACAAAATCATACACCCCATCCATTTCCCAATCCTTTTCTAGTGTGATGATTCTAACCTGAGAATAGGGGGATTTGCTAAGCTTTTGGGCGATGAAATCCTGATGGGCAAATGGAGCGAAGAAAAACACGCCATTGTTTTGCGTGATGAAAAAGTTTTGATCATCATAAGCGAGGGTATCGCCCTTTTTCTCCAAAAAGATCAAAAGCTCTAGCACAAACATATTCTCTAAGATTTGCAAAATCGTGCTTTGAGGGCTTAGGGTTTTGGGGAGAGAGAAGTCATAGAAATAGATTTTTTTGTTTTTGCTCTCTTGAATGTGGGGGATACTGATCATAATCCCCTCGCTCCCCATTCTCTCCCAAAATTCATAAAGCCTATCTTTTGAGATTTTTCTCTCCTTTTTGAGTATGGAGTAGAATTGATTGGTGGTGAGTTTGGAGGAGGAAAATGAAGCAAGTTTGCATAGGAGAGGGTAGTTTTCTTCTAGGGCGATTTTGAGATTTTCTTGCTTGATTTTGATTTTTTGAAACTCCGCAAGGAAAGGGGTTTGAGGGAGATTCCCATCTTTGATGAAGTTTTTGAGCAAGGTGGGGATAGAAGAGTTTTTGCGATCAAAGCTCACATACTCTGCAAAGCTTAGATTTCTTGTTTTTAGGAGCGAAAAAGAGGGTAGAGAGAGGGGGGTGGGAGAGATGAGAAGGATTGAGGGGAGATTGGGGAGAGAAAAAGTGGGAGAGTAAGAATCAAGGATTAAAAACTCAATCTTTTTTTCCAAAAAGAGCTTGAGCAATTCACTTTTTGCCTCTTCTATCTGCACTCGTGGATCTTGGCAATCCAGATATACAATCTTTTTGCTGGAGATATTGAGTGAGGTGATGTAATCAAGTGCAAGAGAGGTTTTTCCACTCTTTGGAGGCCCATAGATTAGGGTTTTGCTAGATGGGATGGAGAGTTCTCGAGGGAGAGTGTTGTAGAGTTTTTCACTCAAAAATTGTTGAAACATATAAATCCTTGAAATTTTTGTGATCCTATTGTATCTTAGTTTCCTTTTTTGAAGGAAATATTTTTTAGAAAGAATACCGATTTTTAGCGATATTGTATTGACTTATAGAGGGGTATTTTCATATAATCACAGCTTCCAAAAATAACATCAATGCAAATTGATGAGTTCTTTAAGTGAGGAAAAAATATGGAAAAAATTAGATTAAAGCTCAAAGCTTACGATCATAGAGTGCTTGATAGATCTGTCGTATCTATCGTAGAAGCGGTTAAGAGAACAGGTTCAGAGATCAAGGGGCCAATCCCTTTGCCAACTAAGAAAAGAAGATATACAGTTCTTAGATCTCCGCATATCAACAAGGATTCAAGAGAGCAATTTGAGATCAGAATCCATAGCAGAATCATTGACATTATGTCTGCAACCCCTGATACTGTGGATAGTTTGATGAGCCTAGATTTGGCACCTGAGGTCGATGTAGAAGTCGTATCTATGGGCAAAAATTAAGTGAAAGGTAGTGATTATGGAATTTATCGTTCAAAAAATTGGTATGAGTAGAACAATAGGATCTTCAAGCACTGCTGTTACACTTTTGAAAGTTTTGGATGCAAAAGTATGTGCTTTGCGTGAAGATGGTAAGGCTTTGGTTGCTTACTCTCAAGGCAAAGAGTTCAACAAAGCTATCGAGGGACAACAAAAGAAATACAGCCTTAGCAAAGAGTTTAATCGTTTTGCAACTTTGGCAGTAACAAATCAAGAAATCGGTGATTTGGATACAAGCATTCTCTCTGAGAGCAAAGTAGTAAAAACGACTTTCAAAACAAAAGGTCGTGGATTTAGCGGTGCAATGAAGCGATGGAATTTCCAAGGTGGTCCAGCAGCACACGGAAGCCGATTCCACAGAAGATTGGGATCTATTGGTAATCGTGAGTGGCCAGGAAGAGTTCAACCAGGTAAGAAAATGGCTGGACACTATGGAAATGAGCAAGTAAGTGCAAAAAATGAAATCATCTCTTTTGACAAAGAGAATGGAATCTTGGTTCTTAAGGGTTCTGTTGCAGGTTTCAGCAATGCATATGGAAAAATTAAAGTTGTAGGATAAGGTAATGAAAGCATTGGTTTTAGATTCTAAAATGAAACAAACAAGTGAAGTTGCGTTGCCTGAAAGATATAAAGAGATTAAAGAGCACAATCTTTATCTTTATGTTAAGTCTTATCTTGCTTCTTTGCGTGCAAATAGTGCAAGTGCAAAAACAAGAGGACAAGTCAGCGGTGGAGGCAAAAAGCCTTGGGCTCAAAAAGGTGGCGGTCGTGCAAGAGCAGGAAGTATCACTTCTCCTGTATTTGTAGGCGGAGGTGTATCTCACGGACCAAGCAACAACAAAAACTACAATCTCAAAGTCAATAAGAAGCAAAAAAGACTTGCTCTTGAGTTTGCTCTAAGACAAAAAGCTGAGATGGGGAAACTCTATGTTGTAGATTCTGTTGCGATTGCAAGTGGAAAGACAAAAGATGCATTCAATATGTTTAAGAGCCTCAATGAAAGAAGCACACTTTTTGTATCTCAAATGAGCGATGAGCCTACATTCTTGGCTTATAGAAACTTGAAAAACTGCTATCTAGCAGATTCTAATGAGCTAAACGCTTATCTTGTAGCTGCATTTAGATCTGTTGTGATCGAAAAAGTAGTTTTTGATGAAATTGTGAAAGAGGGTTAAGGCTATGGCAGATATTACTGATATCAAATCAATTTTATATACAGAGAAGTCTTTGGCACTTCAAGAGAGCGGTGTTTTGGTTGTGCAAACTTCTTCAAAAGTAAGCAAAAACCAACTCAAGCAAGTTTTCAAAGAGTATTTTGGATTTACTCCTGAGAGAATCAACTCTTTGAAGCAAAATGGAAAAGTTAAGCGATTTAAAGGTCGTGAGGGCAAAAGAGCATCTTATAAGAAGTTCTATGTGAAATTGCCTGAGGGCGCGAAAATCGATGCTTTGGCAGTGTAAAGGAGAGTTAAATGGCTATTAAAACTTATAAACCCTATACGCCTTCTAGGCGATTTATGTCAAACCTTAGCTCAAAAGACATTACAGCAAAGCCAAGTGTTCGCTCTTTGCTTGTTAAGCTCCCAGTGAGTGCAGGTAGAAACAACAACGGAAGAATCACAAGTCGTCATAAAGAAGGTGGAGCTAAGAAGCTTTATCGTATCATTGACTTCAAAAGAAACAAATACAACATCGAAGGAAAAGTTGTAGCAATCGAGTATGATCCATACAGAAACTGCCGAATCGCCTTGGTCGTATATCCTGATGGTGAGAAGCGATACATTATCCGCCCTAGTGGATTGAATGTTGGAGATAGTGTTATCTCTGCTGAGAGCGGACTAGATATCAAAGTTGGATTTGCAATGAAGCTCAAAAGCATTCCTGTTGGAACAATCGTTCACAATATCGAGATGCATCCAGGAGCTGGTGGTCAGCTTGCTAGAAGTGCAGGAGCGAGTGCTCAGATTATGGGAAGAGAGGGGAAATATACAACTCTTAGAATGCCAAGCGGTGAGATGAGATACATCCTTGAGGAGTGTATGGCAACAATCGGTGTTGTTGGAAACGAAGATTTTATCAACATCTCTATCGGTAAAGCAGGACGCAATCGACACAGAGGGATCAGACCTCAAACTAGAGGAAGTGCAATGAACCCAGTAGATCACCCACATGGTGGAGGTGAAGGTAAAACTGGTTCAAGCGGACATCCTGTATCTCCATGGGGAACACCTGCTAAGGGTTACAAGACAAGACGCAAGAAAGCAAGTGATCGATTGATTATCTCAAGAAGAAAGAAATAAGGAAAGAAAATGGCTAGATCAGTAAAAAAAGGTCCTTTTATCGATGAGAGTTTGTTGAAAAAAGTGCTTAAAGCAAAAGAGACAAAGGACAGCAAACCTATTAAAACTTGGTCACGCAGAAGTATGATTTTGCCCGATATGATTGGATTGACTTTCAATATCCACAATGGTCGTGCATTTGTGCCTGTATATGTGACAGAAAACCATGTAGGTTACAAACTTGGTGAGTTTGCTCCTACAAGAACATTCAAAGGACACAAAGGTAGTGTCCAAAAGAAAATCGGTAAGTAAGGAGTAAGACAATGAGTAAAGCATTATTAAGATACATCAGACTTTCTCCTACAAAAGCTCGACTTGTTGCTAGAGAAGTTCAAGGAATGAATGCAGAGCTTGCGATTGCTTCTCTTGAATTTACACCAAACAAAGCTGCAAGAGTGATTTCAAAAGTGATTGCTTCAGCAGTTGCAAATGGTGGATATGAGGCACAATCTGTTGTAGTTAAATCTTGTCGTGTTGATGCAGGTCCAGTTCTTAGACGCTTTATGCCAAGAGCAAGAGGTAGAGCAACACCAATCCGCAAACCAACTTCACATATTTTTGTAGAGGTTGCATTGCAATCAGCAGATAAGAAAAAATCTAAGAAAGAGGGCAAGTAAATGGGACAAAAAGTTAATCCAATAGGTTTAAGACTAGGAATCAATAGAAATTGGACTTCAAGATGGTTTCCCGGTTCTGCTGTAACTCCAAACAATATTTTGGAAGATCACAAGATTAGAAAGTTCCTCAAAAAAGAACTTTACTATGCAGGAATTAGCGAAATCATTATCGAAAAAGCTGCAAAGAAGCTTAGAGTTACTGTCGTAGCTGCACGCCCAGGACTTATCATTGGTAAGAAAGGTGCAGATATTGAGAAGATAAAAGAATCTTTGAAGAAGATTGTTCAAAAAGATGTAGCAATCAATATCAAAGAAGTAAAACGCCCACAAGCTGATGCTCAACTTGCAGCTGAGAGTGTTGCAACACAACTTGAGCGAAGAGTAGCTTTCAGAAGAGCGATGAAAAAAGTTATGCAATCAGCGATGAAATCAGGTGCAAAGGGGATCAAAGTAAAGGTTTCTGGAAGACTTGCAGGTGCTGAGATGGCAAGAACTGAGTGGTATATGGAGGGAAGAGTTCCACTTCATACACTAAGAGCAAAAATCGATTATGGTTTTGCTGAGGCGATGACAACTTATGGAATCATCGGTGTAAAGGTATGGATCTTCAAAGGTGAGGTTCTTCACAAGGGAATCCAAGCTGAGAAGCGTGAAGAGAGTAGCAAAGAAGATCGCCCAAAATCAAGAAGAGGGAGACAATAAGCTATGTTAATGCCAAAAAGAACGAAATATCGAAAGCAACAAAAAGGACGCAATAGAGGCAAATCTTTTAGAGGTGCATCTTTGGCGTTTGGAAATATTGGGATCAAAGCTCTTGAGCATGGAAGAATTGATTCTCGCCAAATTGAAGCAGCAAGAATTGCGATGACAAGACATATCAAAAGAGCAGGTAAAGTTTGGATCCGTGTTTTCCCTGATAAGCCTTTGACAGCTAAGCCACTCGAGACAAGAATGGGTAAAGGTAAGGGTGCAGTAGATAAGTGGGTAATGAATATCAAGCCTGGAAGAATTATCTATGAAATGATCGGGATCGATGAGGCAACAGCTAGAGATGCTTTAGCACTAGCTCAAAGCAAATTGCCTTTCAAAACTAAAATTGTTACTAGCGAGAGTGAAAATGAAATTTACTGAGTTGAAAGAAAAAGGAATGGAGGAGCTAAATGCTCTCCTCAAAGAGAAGAAGTCAGCGTTGTTTGAGCTAAAACTTAAACTAAGAACTATGCAATTGACTAATCCTAGTGAGATTAGAAGTGTGAGAAAAGATATCGCTAGAATCAACACTGCGATTAATGCAAAGAAGGATTAAGAGATGATCAATAAAGAACCACACAAAAGAATTATTCAAGGTAAAGTTGTTAGCAAGGCAGGTGATAAGAGTGTTGTGATCTTGGTTGAGCGAAAAGTTGTTCATCCAAAATATAGAAAAATCGTTAAGCGATTCAAGAAATACACTATTCACGATGAGAACAATAGTGTAAAAGTAGGTGATGTGATTAGTGCGATTGAGTGCAAACCAATCTCTAAGACAAAAACATTTAACTTGCAAAATATTGTTTCAGTAGGAGTTTAAGTATGATTCAAAGTTTTACACGATTAAATGTTGCAGACAATAGTGGTGCAAAAGAGATTATGTGTATCAAGGTTTTGGGTGGAAGCCACAGAAGATATGCAACAGTAGGTGATGTAATCGTGGCATCTGTCAAAAAGGCAATCCCAAATGGAAAAGTCAAAAAAGGACAGGTTGTCAAAGCAGTTGTTGTAAGAACCAAAAAAGAAATTCAAAGAGAAGATGGATCTCTAGTGCGATTTGATGATAACGCAGCAGTTATCTTGGATGCAAAGAGAGAGCCAATTGGAACGAGAATTTTTGGTCCTGTAAGTAGAGAAGTGCGATATGCAAATTTTATGAAGATTGTATCGTTAGCTCCGGAGGTATTGTAAGTGGTAAAGTTCAAGATTAAAAAAGGCGACACTGTAAAAGTTATCGCTGGTGATGATAAGGGAAAAGTAGGAAAAGTGCTTTTTGTTTATCCAAAAACTGCTCAAGTTGTAGTTGAGGGTTGCAAAATGATAAAAAAAGCAATCAAGCCAACAGAAGATAATCCAAAGGGTGGATTTATCAGCAAAGAAGCTCCAATGAGTATTTCTAATGTAAAGAAGGAGCAGTAAATGTTTGGATTAAAGAGTGTATATCAAAATGAAATCAAGCAAAAACTAGTGCAAGAGTTGGATATCAAAAACCCAATGCTCACTCCTAGACTTGAGAAAATCGTAATCAGTGTAGGTGCTGGTGAGTATGCAAAAGATATGAAGATTATGCAAAATATTGCAGATACTATCTCTGCAATTGCTGGACAAAAAGCTGTAATTACAAAAGCAAAAAAATCTGTTGCTGGATTTAAGATGAGAGAAGGAATGCCGATGGGTGCAAAGGTTACATTGCGTGGCAATATGATGTATAACTTCCTTGAAAAACTCATCGTGATCTCTTTGCCAAGAGTGAAAGACTTTAGAGGTGTTTCTAGAAATGGTTTTGATGGTCGTGGAAATTATAGTTTTGGTTTGAATGAGCAGTTGATGTTCCCTGAGGTTGTTTATGATGACATTATGGTAACTCACGGTATGAATATCACTTTTGTAACTTCAACAAATAGCGATAAAGAAGCATTCAAGTTGTTGGAACTCCTTGGTATGCCTTTTGCAAAAGGAAAATAAGATGGCAAAAAAATCAATGATTGCTAAAGCTAGCAGAAAAGCAAAATTCAGTTCAAGAGCATATACAAGATGCCAAGTTTGTGGAAGACCGCACTCTGTTTATAGAGATTTTGGCTTGTGCAGAGTATGTTTAAGAAAAATGGGTAACGAAGGTCTAATTCCTGGACTTCGTAAGGCAAGTTGGTAAGGAGAAATTATGGTAAATGATATTATTGCAGATTCTCTAACAAGAATTAGAAATGCTTCAATGAGAAGATTGGAATACACAACTCTTTATTATGCAAAGATTGTGGTTTCTATCCTTGAAGTTTTCAAAAACAAAGGTTTCATCAAAGATTACAAAGTCAATGACAAAGATGGAAAACAATCCATCAGTGTTCAACTCGCTTATGATGAAAGAGGATATAGTGTAATTAGTGAAGTCAAGCGTATTAGTAAGCCAGGAAGAAGAGTTTATAAAAGCCGAAATGAACTTAAGAGATTCAAAAATGGTTATGGAACAATCGTTGTAAGCACTTCTAAGGGTGTGATTGCAAATGAGGATGCTTACAAAGCCAATGTTGGTGGCGAAGCACTTTGCAGTATTTGGTAAGAGGAGAAAGAAATGTCAAGAGTTGGAAAACGACCAATTAGCATTCCTTCAGGACTAAGCGTAAGCGTTGAGGGGAGCAAAATTGTCTTTAAAAATTCTAAGCTTGTTAAAGAGCTAGAAACTCACAATCGCGTTGTGATTGAGTGCAGTGAGCAAGAACTAAGCTTCAAGCCTATCAATGACGAGGCACAATCAAGAGCGTTTTGGGGAACTTATAGAGCATTGGCAAACAACATTGTTGTAGGTCTTAGCCAAGGGTTTAGCAAAACACTTGAAATCAATGGAGTAGGTTACAAAGCTGGAGTTTCTGGAAAAGTGCTTGAACTTGCTTTGGGATTCTCTCACCCTGTGAAGTATGATATTCCTGAGGGAGTTGAGATCACTGTGGATAAAAACACAATCACAATCAAGGGAAGTGATAAGCAACAAATCGGACAGATTGCTGCTGAAATCAGAGAGTTTAGACCACCAGAGCCTTACAAAGGTAAGGGAATCAAATACAGCGATGAAGTTATCATCAGAAAAGCTGGAAAAACTGCTAAGAAGTAAGGGGTGAAGTATGACAAATAGAGTATTAGAGCAAAAGAAAAAACTCAGAACAAAAAGAAAGCTCAGAGTTAGAGGAAATATTTTTGGTGTCGCTTCTAAGCCAAGAGTGAGCATCTTTAGATCCAATCGCTATCTTTATGCTCAAGCAATTGATGATCAAAAAGGTGTAACTCTTGCAAGTGTTGATGGAAAGAAACTAGGAGTTGGAAACAACAAGGAGAATGCAAAAGAGGTAGCAAAGAAGTTTGCTGAGAACCTCAAAAAAGCAGGAATCTCTGAAGTTATTTTTGATCGTAATGGTTATATTTATCACGGTGTTGTTGCGAGTTTTGCAGATGCATTGCGTGAAAATGGCATTACGCTATAAAGGATAGGTGTATGGAAATCAATAGAGAAGAATTTAGCGAAGTAGTTGTAAATATTGGCCGTGTAACAAAGGTTGTTAAAGGTGGAAGAAGATTCCGCTTCAACGCTCTTGTTGTTGTAGGTAACAAAAATGGACTTGTAGGATTTGGACTTGGAAAAGCCAAAGAAGTTCCTGATGCGATCAAAAAAGCAATTGATGATGCATTCAAAAACATCATTCAAGTTAATATCAAAGGAACAACAATCGCTCACGACATTGAGCATAAATACAATGCAAGTAAAATCTTGCTCAAACCTGCTAGCGAGGGAACAGGAGTTATCGCTGGTGGAAGTGCAAGACCAGTGATTGAACTTGCAGGAATCAAAGATATTTTGACAAAATCTTTGGGATCCAACAATCCTTACAATGTTGTAAGAGCAACAATCGATGCTCTTGCAAAGATCAAAGCTTAAGGAGGGATAGATGGCATTAGAGCAAATTAAACCTGCTATTGGAAGCACACGCGATATCAAGCGTGTGGGAAGAGGGCAAGGAAGCGGTATGGGTAAAACCTCTACTCGTGGAGGCAAAGGACAAACTGCAAGAACAGGTTATAAGGCAAAGAGAGGATTTGAGGGAGGTCAGCAACCACTTCAAAGAAGATTGCCTAAAGTTGGTTTCAATTCAAGAGTAGAAAAACCCTATGTAATTAATGTAGATAAAAGCGAAGCAATCAATAAAATCGCTGAAATTTCTTTGGAATCATTGCGTGAAGTGTATGGCTTTCCTCTTTATATCAAGAGTGTTAAACTCATTGGAAGCAAAGCGAGTGCTTTGGCATCTAAAATCAAAGATGAGAGAGTGAAAACTACCAAGGCTAAGTAATGAATAAAAAGATTGTAGATAAGATTTTAATCACCCTTCTTTTTATCTTCTTGTATCGACTTTTGGCATATATTCCTGTGCCAGGAGTAGATCTTCTTGAAATCAAAAGATTTTTAGACCAAAACGCAAACAATGCTCTAGGGCTTTTCAATATGTTTAGTGGAAATGCAGTGGAGCGATTTAGCATTATCTCTTTGGGAGTAATGCCTTACATCACAGCTTCAATCATTATGGAGCTTTTGGCTGCAACTTTCCCTGCACTTGGTAAGCTCAAAAAAGAGCGAGATGGAATCCAAAAATACACTCAAATCATTAAATATGCCACAATTGTTATTACTCTCATTCAAGCAGTGAGCGTGAGCTTTGGACTAAGAAGTCTTAATGATAGTGGTGCGATTATGATTGATATGACTCATTTTGTGTTTATTTCGGCATTCTCAATGCTTGCTGGAACAATGCTTCTTCTTTGGATTGGAGAGCAAATCACACAAAGAGGTGTAGGCAATGGCGTGAGTTTGATTATCTTTGCTGGAATTGTTTCAGCTATTCCTTCTTCAATTGCCAAGACATTTGAGCTTGTCAATACCGGAGAGCTTAACATTCTCAAACTTATCGTGATTGCAGTTTTGATTTTGGCAACTGTGTTTATCATTCTTTATATGGAGTTGGCAGAGCGAAGAATCCCAGTTTCTTATGCAAGAAAAGTGGTAATGCAAAACCAAAACAAACGAATTGTCAATTACATCCCAATTAAAGTTAATCTTAGTGGAGTGATCCCTTCAATTTTTGCTTCAGCTCTGCTCGTGTTCCCTTCAACAGTTTTGCAAAGCTCTAGCAATCCCTATTTGCTTCAAATTGCAGATTGGATCAATCCTAGCGGATATCTCTACAATGTATTGATGTTTGTGTTTATTATTTTCTTTGCGTATTTTTATGCTTCTATTGTTTTTAATTCAAAAGATATTGCAGAAAACCTCAAAAAGCAAGGTGGCTTCATCCCAGGGCTTCGACCAGGAGAAGGAACGATAGGATTTTTGAATCAAGTAGCAAATAACCTCACATTTTGGGGTGCATTGTATTTGGCGGTGATTTCTACTCTTCCTTGGATTTTGCTCAAAAGTATGGGCGTGCCTTTTTATTTTGGTGGAACAGCGGTGCTTATTGTTGTGCAAGTTGCTGTGGATACGATGAGAAAAATTGAAGCACAAGTTTATATGAGTCGTTATAAGACTTTGAGTGCAACAGGTCTTTAATGGCTATTGCAATCAGAAATGCACGCGAGATTGATTCTCTGCGTGTGTCTAATCGTATTGTTGCTCAGGCTTTGAGCTTGGCAAGAAACTCTCTTAAGGTTGGAATCTCCCTTTTAGAACTTGATAAACTCATAGAGGATTTTATTCGATCTTGTGATGCAAGACCTGCTTTTAAGGGGCTTTATGGCTTCCCAAATTCCGCCTGTCTCTCTCTTAATTCAGTCATTATCCATGGTATCCCCACAGATTACAAGCTTCAAGAAGGAGATATTTTGGGGATTGATATTGGAGTAGAGAAAGATGGCTGGTATGGCGATGCAGCAATTACTGCTGGGGTTGGGAAAATTACTCATCAAGATCAAGCATTGATTGATTGCTCATGCAATGTTTTGCTTGAGGGGATTGAGAACATTAAGGCAGGAATGCATTTCAAAGAACTAAGTCTTATCTTACAGGAGTTGATTGAGGGGTATGGCTATGTGCCGTTGGAGGATTTTTGCGGTCATGGAATCGGTAGAAAACCTCATGAAGATCCGCAGATCCCAAACTATCTCAGGCATGGCAAAGCCAAAAGTGGAGAGAAAATCAAAGAGGGAATGGTTTTTTGTATTGAGCCGATGATTTGTCAGAAAAGTGGTAAGCCAAAAATCCTAGCAGATAAGTGGTCAGTGGTATCTGAAGATGGGATGAAGACAAGTCATTATGAACATACCGTTGCTATCATTGGTGGCAAGGCAGAAATTTTGTCAAAGGAGGATTAAAATGGCAAAAGATGATGTAATTGAAATTGATGGAAAAGTTGTAGAGGTTTTGCCTAATGCGACTTTTAGAGTTGAGCTTGATAATGGGCATATCGTGCTTTGCCATATTGCAGGAAAAATGAGAATGCACTATATCAAGATTTTGCTTGGCGATCGCGTGAAGATCGAGCTTACGCCTTATAGCCTAGATAAGGGAAGAATCACTTTTAGATATAAGTAACTTTGGGAGCTTTCCCAAAGTATAGGGGTTTTTATGTTTTTAAATCTATTGCTAAAATCAACGCTATTTTCATTCTTAATTTTTCTGCTTTGCATTCTCTCTCGTATTGCTTTTGTGCTTTATCTTGGTGTAGGACACGAAGCCTTAAGCAGTGATGGAGCAAATACACAAGATCTGGGCTCTCAGCTGATTCAAGCCCTTTATAATGGGTTTTTATATGATACACGCATTATCGCAGTAGCTGGGATTTTGTATTTTTTGTGCGGTTTAATTGATATATCGCTAAACAAGATTAGACATCAGCAGAATTTTACAATTGCAAAATTTTGTGCATATTTTCTTTTTGCTCTATTGCTTTTTGTCAATATTGCCAATATGACTTATTACACGATTTACAAAGATGTATTCAACATCATTTTGCTTGGAATCTTCTTTGATGATCAAAGAGCGATTTTAGAAGATGGAATCAGTGGAAAATATTTCTTAAGTGTAAAGTTTTTGTGCTTTTTCTTAGCATTGGCACTTTGGATTTGGCTTTATAAAAAATGGGTTATACCAGCATCCATCAAAACAAAATTCAAAGGATTCTATGCTCTCTTGCCCAATCTTGCCTGCTTTTGTGTATTTGCTCTGGGCATAACCTTTTTGTTCAACTCGGCTTTTTCGCTCAAGGAAGTTAGTTTGGATCAAGAAGTTAAGCCTGTGAAGAATTTATTTTTACAAAAAATCACCCCATCAGCCTTTAGAAGCCTTTATGGAGTTTATGTGGGGTATAAAGCAGGAGAAAATTCAACATTTGCCTCTTTTGCTTCAAACTCTCCCTATCAGAGTGCGTTGAATTTCTTTTCTACAACCCCCCCCCCCTCAAAGCAAATTGATCTAAAAAATCTTCTTGCACATTTTTCTACAAAATCGCCTACAAGCAAAAAAATCAATCATATCTTTTACATTGTCGCTGAGTCTTTGGGGACTTACGCTTTTGATAGCAAATATGATGAAATTGGCTTGGTTTCTGGAATGAAGAGTTTGATAGACAACAAAAAAGGTTTTATGGTTCCATATTTTTTTGAAAACGCACATGGGACAATCTGGAGTATTGAAACTCAAATTTCAGGACTTTATTACACAGGAGTGCGATTGAGTTTTCAGTTTGCAAGACTAAAGGAGCTTCCTACGGCAGTGGCCTCCAATATGAAAAGAGCAGGATTCTCTACGCATTTTTATTATGGAGGTTCTGAGGGTTGGCAAAACTTAGGAAACTATGCAAGATCTCAAGGGTTTGAAGATGTAAGTGGGATAGGTGTGCTAGAGGACTTTGCAAAAGAGAGAAAATATCCTTTGCCTTATAAAAATGTTTGGGGTGTGTGGGATGGAATACTGCTTGATTATGTCGCATACAACAATCAAAAAATCCATTCCCCATCTTTTCACATGATTTTGACTACATCATTTCATGGACCTATGAATCTGCCATGGGAATATATTGAGAAAATGGGTGGAAAGAAAGAGGATTTTGAAAAATTTGCAAAAAAAGTTTCTTCTCCAAAATGGGAAGCTTTGGAATTGGGAACTTTGTGGTGGATTGATAAGCAGATAACAGAGTTTATTCACAAGGTTTCTGAGCAATATCCAGATTCGCTTTTTGTGATTACTGGAGATCACACGCATTATGGTTATGTTCAAGGCGTGCTATCTTATCGTGAAGTTCCAATGCTTATTTATTCCCCAAGTCTAAAGATATATCCCCTCTCAGATTCTGGCTCTCAACTTGATATTGCCCCAACGCTTCTAAATCTTGCTACTCCTAAGGGGTTTGAGTATTTTAGTTTTGGAAGAGCGATTTTCTCTACGCAATCTTCTGAGAAGCT
>DXDJ01000009.1 GCA_019115525.1 Candidatus Helicobacter avistercoris
AAAATCGATATAATTCTTACAACCTTAAAGAAATGAGTTAAAAATGAAAAAGAAATTACTTAGTTTAGCTATCGCATCTATTGTATGTTCAGGGATTGCCGAGGCAAGATTCTATATTGGAATTGAAGGTGGTTATACAGGTGGAGCTAAGGATGCAAAAAAGCACAATGCTCAACTTAATAACGTTTATTTTCTTATTCCTTGAAGCAGTACCTTAGGAGATATGTTTAAAGACAAAACCTATACAAGCAATGGGACAACTTATGAAACAGAGCCGTGGAAAGGTTTCAATGTCGCCCTAAATCTTGGAAGTGAGCACTTCTTTGTAAGCAATTATCTTGGTGTAAGATGGGGAGCAAGCGTAGGATTTACTGAGATTATGCGAGATAGCACAGAGAAGAGTGCTACTGGATCAGTATCTTATACAGATACACTTGGGTATATTGATGCTGGACTTAGCTTTGATGTGATGATCAATTTTATTGCTCGCCCAGATTTTAGCTTTGGAATCTTTGGAGGAGTAGAAGGGAATTACCACTATATGGTTGTTGATGATCAAGAAAACTCAATCACAAACAAGATTGAAAGTTTTTTAAGCAAAGTAACTAGTCGCCATGCTATGGATGTCTCAGGACGCGTAGGGGTTAGCACATTGATGGGGAAACATCACAGAATCGATCTGACCGCAAAGCTTCCTATCGGATATGTTCTAGCAAGTGCTGATAATAAGGTAAAAATTGCTAGTGGTCCTGTAAGGGCAAGCTTTAATGTAGGATACAAATATGTATTCTAACCTCTCCCTCTAGAGGGGAGGCAACCTCTTAGAGTTTTTCTATCACTTTTCCAAAAACATAATTATCTTTTACTTCACTTACTTCTAGTAGATAATACCCAGCCTCAAGGGTTTCTATCCCATCAATATCAATCTCATTGACTAGAATCTCTCCATCAATTTGAGGTGCCCACAAAAGACATCTTGCAGAATAAAAATACTCACTCACCTCACTTTTGCCCTCAACGATAACTTCAAATCTTTTTCCCACCATTTCTTTTTTTCTCTCTTTTTGTTGAGAGGTAATGATTTTGTTGAGTTTGGCGATTCTTGAGCTAATCACCTTGCTAGGGATATGCCCCTCCATTTCATACGCACTTGTCCCCTCCTCACTTGAGTATGCAAAGACATTGATTGCATCAAACCTAAACTCTTTGATAAACTCACAAAGCTCATTAAACTCCTCCTCACTCTCTTGGGGATGCCCTATAATCACAGTGGTTCTCACAAATGAATTGGGTGTTTCTCTCATAGCCCTTAAAAGCTTGATATGCTCCTCTCTCCCCACTCCTCGCTTCATGCGCTTAAGCATACTCTCACTGATATGTTGAATTGGCATATCAAAGTAGTTTTGCACAATTTTTGAGCTAACAATCTTTTCAATAAGCTCCAAAGTCGTTGTGCTTGGGTAGAGATAGAGTATCCTTGCACTTCTAGCCTTGCTTTCTTTATCCAGCGTATCAATAAAATGGATTAGCCCTTTCTTCTCTCCCAAATCCCTAAGGTAAGAGCTTGAATCTTGAGCAACAAACGAGAAATCTTCATACCCCCTCTCACACAAAGCATTGACTTCTTTTATCGCTGATTGTATGCTTCTTGAGTGAAGTTTGCCCTTAAAACTTGGAATAGAGCAAAAGCTACAAGATTGATTGCACCCCTCAGAGAGTTTGACATAAGCGTGGATTTTTGAGCCAGTGATCACTCTCTCAGAATTTTCAGAGAGAAAAACTTGATGAGAGAGCAGTCCTTTTTTCTTCTCTATCATCTCATTGATCTTGTCATAATCCCCTACACCTGTAATGATGTCAATCTCAGGCATTTCTTCTAAAAGCTCTTTGTGATAACGCTCAGAGAGACATCCACTTGCTACAAGCAATGCCCCCTCTTTCCTCTTTGAGCTTGCTTCTAAAATCGTATTGATACTCTCTTGCTTTGCTGCTGAGATAAACCCACAAGTATTGACAATAATCACATCAGCCTCACTTACCTCATCTGTGATCTTATACTCTCTCAAAGCCCCCAGCATTACCTCGCTATCTACGAGATTTTTGGTACATCCCAAAGAGATTAAATGCAGTTTTTTACTCACCCTTACTTCTCCGCATTATCCCATCTCAAGATCATCTTGCCATCCACTTCTTCTGTTGCACACATTCCCATAATGTTATAACCACAATCCACATAATGCACTTCACCTGTTACTGCACTTGAAAGGGGTGAGAGCAAATACATCGCGGAGTTTCCAACCTCTTCAATGCTAACATTCTCACGCAATGGAGAGTTAAGCTCATTCCATCTAAGCATCATTTTAAAATCCCCTATCCCACTTGCTGCTAGAGTTTTAATCGGCCCTGCTGAAATAGCATTGACACGGATTTTTTCTTTCCCCAAATCATAAGCCAAATATCGCACAGCTGATTCCAATCCTGCTTTTGCCACACCCATCACATTGTAATGCACCACATGTTTAACTGCTCCTAGATAGCTAAGAGTAAGAATACTTGCTCCGCTTCTAAGTAATGGTTTCATCTCTCGCACCAACTCAATAAGAGAATACACAGAAATCTCCATTGCCACATTAAAGGCTTCTTTGCTTGTATTGATAAACTCTCCATCAAGTGCATCTTTTGGAGCAAATGCCACAGAATGGACGATGAAATCTAGCTCTCCAAAATCTTTGCTTAGATTTTCTCTCAAAGCCACAAAATGCTCAGGCTTACTCACATCCAGCTCATAGACATACTTCTCGCTTCCAAGCTCCTGCGCAATTGGTCGCACTCTCTTCTCAAGTGCCTCATTGAGAAAAGTTAGAGCGATTTGTGCTCCTTGCTCTTTGCACGCTTTGGCAATCCCATAAGCGATAGATTTGTTATTTGCCACACCAACGATAAGTCCCTTTTTTCCCTTCATCAACATTTTTCACTCCTTAAAATCAAAATATAAAATTCTAGCCAATAATAGAGCAAAAACTCTCAAGCTCCAAGCTTGCTCCACCTACAAGCACGCCATCCACACTCTTTAGATTCATAATGTCTTGAGCATTGCTAGGCTTTACACTCCCACCATATACTGAGGTTTTTACTCCAATCTCTCTTAAAAAACTATGAATCTCCTCAATCTGCTCTAGCCCTGCACTCTCCCCACTTCCAATCGCCCAAATTGGCTCATAAGCGATGATGAGTTTGGGATACTCAAGATCAATCCTATCAAGTTGCGAGAATAGGAACTCTTTTGTTTTTCCACTTTGATAAGTGGGCAAATCCTCTCCTATACAAAAAAAGATTTCAAATCCTTCATTTGAGTAAAACTCAAACTTTTTTCTCACAAGCTGATTGCTTTCTTTAAATATTCCTCTCCTCTCGCTGTGTCCGATAAGCAAGGTTTTTATCCCTAGCTCTAAGAGCTGATCTGCTCCAACCTCACCACTATAAGCTCCATTTTTTGCACCATAGGCGTTTTGAGCCCCTATTTTTAGGTGTGCAAAGTCATTATAGGGCAGTGAAGAGAGAGTGGGGAAGATTGTAACTTCTTTATCTTTTTTGCTTGATAGATATCTATCAAGCTCTCTGCAAAATTTAAGTGTAGAAGATCGTGTGTGATGAGTTTTGAAGTTTCCAGCAATGATCATTTTCTCTCCTTGTTTAGATATGAGAGAATTTTATCTCAAAGATAGAAAAGCAAGATCAAATCTCCCCCAAAGGGAGAGTGCAATTAGAAGACAAATTTATAGCTTGCACCAAAGCTAACGCTTGCAGGAGAGTAGTTTCCACCCAAAACGATTTCTTTAGAATCTGAAACATTCAAAGAAGCGATAGGTAGCTTTGCATAAAGCTCCATTCTATGATGTCCTCCTAGCAATGTAGAAACACCAGCTTTTCCTGAAAAATCAAGAATATGCTTGCTAAATGTTGCAAAAAACTCTTCTTTGTAATCTGAAGAATTGAGCCAATAGTGATAATCCGCACTCACACCACCAAAGATACCAAAACTTGTAGTGCCAGAATTGTAGAAATTAAGGATCATATCAAATCCAGCAGAAGCATCAATATAATTTCTTGACCACTTTACTCCTTGCTGATCATCTTTAGATACTGAAGTGTATCCAGCACCTAGATACCATCTTGTTCCAAAAATTCTTCCCACATCCTCTGTTCCTATGCTCATACCAACGCTGTATCCCTTTGAACCATCTTTGAGTGCATCGGAGATAATGCTTGTTTTAGGAAGTGCAAAATTGAGAGTAGAAGTGCTCTCTAGTCCTGTTTGATAAGAGTGTTGAGCTGTATATCCACCCTCAACACCTACAAAGAATCTTGCCTGAGCAACACCAGCACAAAGAAGTGAAGCTGTTGCTAAACTTACTAATGTCTTTTTCATGTTACATCCTTTTAAGTTAGATTTGAAATCATAATATCGAATCTTATAGAAGAAACTTAAGAGAATATAATTTTTAACAATCAAAATCTCAAAAAGTGTTTCAAAAAGTAATGTTTTTTGTATCCCAAAGAGTTGAGCACCTAGTATTCAAATCCAATAAAAATCAATCTCACCCTCTCTCCTTCATCACGCTTTGAGGAGCGTTGCATATTGATTTGACGGAAGACTTTGCCACTTTGGATATAAAAATGTTGGCAGAAATCAAAATTGATTTTTGTGGAGTAGTAGATTTGATTGATGTAGTTGGCTATGTTTTGATTGAAGATGGGTTTTTTCTTGAGCAAATCTTGGAAACTCAGGGCTTTGGGTGCTTGGCTGAAAAGTAGAGTATTTGAGTTTTTAGGGTCAATGCTCAGTAGGATTCTCTCCTGCAAGACATTGACAATCTCCTCTCTTGTCTTTGTACTTGAATAAGCAAATACAATAACAAAAAAAGAGAGAGATGAGAAAAAACGCATTACTTGCGATTTTTTCCTGCGATGATAAATCTTAAAGCATTAAGCTTGATAAACCCTTGAGCGTCGCTTTGGTTATAAACACTATCTTCTTCAAAAGTTGAATATGCCTCATCAAAGAGAGATTTAGCAGATTTTCTACCTGTGATGATGACATTGCCTTTGTAAAGCTTAGCTCTCACTTCTCCTTCTACATGCTCTTGAGTCTTATCAATCAAAGCTTGAAGTGCTTCTCTCTCACGGCTAAACCAATAGCCATTATAGATAAGTGAAGCATAGCGTGGCATAAGCTCATCTTTGAGATGAGCTTCTTCACGATCTAAGGTAATACTCTCAATCGCTCGATGGGCTTTTAGCAAAATTGTCCCTCCTGGGGTTTCATAGCATCCGCGTGATTTCATCCCCACATAGCGATTTTCTACAATATCAAGGCGTCCAATTCCGTGCTTTCCACCTAAAACATTGAGCTTTTCTAGGAGTTTGGCTGGACTTAGGGCTTCTCCATTGATACTAATTGGATCTCCATTTTTAAATCCGATTGTGATCTCCTCAGCACTATCAGGAGCATCAAGAGGGGAAGTCGTCCATCTCCACATACTCTCCTCAGGCTCTGCGTTTGGATCTTCTAGGATTTGTCCCTCATAAGAGATGTGCAAAAGATTTGCATCCATAGAATAAGGAGATTTGTTTGGTTTTTTTTCAATTGGAATCCCCGCATTCTCTGCATAGGCTAGAAGCTTCTCTCGGCTATTGAGATCCCACTCTCTCCAAGGAGCAATGACTTTGATGTGAGGATTGAGTGCATAAGCTCCTAGCTCAAATCGCACTTGATCATTTCCCTTTCCTGTCGCACCATGAGCAATGGCATCAGCTCCTACTTCTTTGGCGATTTCTACAAGTCGCTTAGCAATAAGTGGGCGTGCGATACTTGTTCCTAGCAAATACTCTCCCTCATAGATTGTGTTGGCTCTAAACATAGGGAAAACAAAATCTCGCACAAACTCTTCTTTGAGATCTTCAATATAGATATTTGAAGGCTTGATTCCAAGTAGTTCTGCTTTGGCTCTTGCAGGTTCAACCTCTTCACCCTGCCCAATATCAGCAGTAAAAGTTACAACCTCACATCCATAAGTATCTCCAAGCCACTTAAGAATCACACTTGTATCCAGTCCTCCAGAATAAGCCAAAACCACTTTTTTAATCTCTTTTTTCATTTTTCCTCCTTATTTACAACAGCTAGGTGCTTCAAGCGTAGTGGGGTATCCCCCCTCTTTCCACGCTTTAAATCCACCCACAAGCATATAAACTTTTTCAAATCCTAGTTTTTTTGCCCACAAACACGCAGTATCTGCACTAGAGCTTAGATAATGTGATCCACTGCCACTATCATAAATCACAACAATCTTTTTTCTATCTCCTCCCATTTTTTTGGCAAATTTCTCTTGAGTGCCAATCTTGCTATCCCATACCAATTCCCCATTTGCTCCTTTGCTCATAGCAGAGATCTCAAAGTTTTTTGCCTTTGGAATCATTCCAAGCAAATACTCCCCCTTTGCAGAAACATTGAGAATGCAAAGAGAAGAGTTCTCATCAATCATTTTCTTAAGCTTTTTAGGAGTGATAAGGCCATAACCTCCGATATCAGCTCGATCAATCATAATTTGTGCATCATCAATAAGAGTTTGAGGGGCATTTGGCTTTTCTCCAAGCTGGAGTTTTGCTACAACCTCATCAATAGGCAAAGTCTGCACTGCCTCTTTTTTCTTATCCCCACAACCACTCAAAATAAGCAGAGAGATTGCAAGTGTTGCAAGAAGTCGCTTTTTCATTTTCTATCCCTTGAGTGCTTCAAGTTCACAAAGAACTTTTTGCAATTTTTCTTTTGCATTATCTAACCCCTCTTGATTTGTCTGGATAACATTCTTAGGGGCGTTTTTGACAAAGTTTTCGTTGCTAAGCATAGCAGTAAGCTTGCAAACTTCGGCTTCTAATTTGCTTTTTTGATTTTCAAGGCGATGTTTGATCCCACTTAAATCAATATTTTCAAGCAAGAGAAAGCACTCACAGCTCTCCCCCACATCTCCTATGCTATTTTCTGGCTTAGTTTGCACAAACTCACATTTTTCAACTTTTGCAAGTTTTGTTACAAAAGTCTTGAAAAGCTCTTGATTTTGACTTTGGGCTTTGATAGCGACTTGTTGCACGCTTTGATTTCCTAGCTCAAGCAAGATTTTTAATCGTCTAATTGAAGTGATGGCATCTTTGATAAGAGTAAATTCTCTCTCTATCTCTTCACTTCTCTCTTTGGCTTTTGGGAAAGCAGAAACCATAATACTCTCCTCACTCTCCAAGCTCACGCCTCTAAGCTTATGATAAAGATACTCACTCAAAAATGGCATATAAGGGTGCAAGAGCTTCATAGAGGTGAGGAATACACTTCCTAGCTCTTTGATACTCTCTTTGCTTGCTTTGGCTAGTTCAATCCCCCAATCACAAAACTCCCCCCACAAAAAGCGATAAAGCACGCTTGCCCCATCATTGAATCGATAACTATCTAGTGCATCTCTAAGCTCTTTGATTGTATTTTGAAGGCGTGAGTGCATATAGATTCCAAGAGGGGAGCAAAAGTTTTCTAGCTCCTCAAACTTCTCTGCTCCCATTTGCTCCAAATACATCATCAAAAAATTACTTGCATTAAAGAGTTTGTTGGCAAAGTTTTTGGAGAGATCCATTTCTTTCTCGGAGAGTTTGATATCCCTACCTTGAGCACAAAGTGAGGCAAGAGTAAATCGCAGTGCATCAGCTCCATGACTTTGTATTTTCTCAAGTGGATCAATCACATTGCCTTTGCTCTTACTCATTTTCTGCCCCTTTTCATCTCGCACAAGTGCATGAAGATAGATGTCTTTGAATGGCACTTTTTCTAGCAAAGATTCTCCACTTAGAAGCATTCTAGCCACCCAGAAGAAGAGGATATCAAACCCGGTGATAAGAAGTGAGTTTGGATAGAAGTCTTTAAGATCACTCTCGCTCCACTTCTCTCCCTTGCCCCACTCACCATTACCCCAGCCCAGAGTGCTAAACGCCCAAAGTCCTGAGCTAAACCAAGTATCAAGTACATCAGGATCTTGAGTAACCTTTGCACTTCCACATTTCGGACAAGTTGGCTCATCTTCAAGTGCGACAAACTGCTCCCCACACTCACAATAAAACACAGGGATTTGATGTCCCCACCAAAGCTGTCGTGAGATACACCAAGGGCGAAGCTCCCTCATCCACGCATCATAGTTGTTTTTCCACTGAGATGGGAAAAACTTGCTTTCTCCTTTATCTACTGCTTCTATTGCTCCTTTTGCAGCTTCAGGGGAAACAAACCATTGCTTTGAGATATAAGGCTCAACAATATTTCCACAACGATAGCATTTGCCTACTTGATTTTTATAATCCTCAATTTTCTCTACAAATCCCTCTTTTTGAAGCTTCTCTACGATCACATCTCTTGCCTCAAGTCGCTCTAGCCCTTTGAACTCTCCTGCATATTCATTGAGGATTCCAGCTTTATCAAAGATAGTGATAAACTCTAAATCATGGCGTTTGCCCACCTCATAGTCATTGACATCATGCGCTGGAGTTACTTTCACACACCCTGTCCCAAACTCCATATCCACTGCCTCATCAGCAATGATGGGAATCTCACGATTTAGCAATGGGAGAACAACGCTTTTTCCAATCAGATGGGCGTAACGCGTGTCGCTAGGATTCACCATTACAGCAGTGTCACCAAAAAAGGTTTCAGGTCGAGTTGTAGCAACGATAATAAACTCTGAGCTATCTTTGATGGGGTATTTGAGATGATAGAGTTTGCCTACATTTTCTTCATATTCTACTTCTATATCTGAGAGAGCTCCATCATGTGTGCACCAATTGATCATATAGTTACCCTGATAGATAAGCCCTTTTTCATACCAAGTTTTGAAAGCAAGTTTAACAGCACTCTTAAGCCCCTCATCCATTGTAAAGCGTGTTCTACTCCACGCAGGAGTGATTCCTAGATTTTCCATTTGTGAGAGGATCATCCCTCCGCTCTTTTCTTTCCACTCCCACACTTTCTGTATAAACTTCTCTCTCCCTAGCTCCTCTTTTTTGATCCCCTGTGCTAGGAGTTGCTTCTCGACAACATTTTGAGTGGCAATCCCTGCATGATCCATCCCAGGCTGATAGAGTGTGCGATAGCCATCCATTCTCTTGTAGCGAGTGATAATGTCTTGAAGTGTGAAAGTCAGAGCGTGTCCGATATGAAGCACACCTGTAACATTAGGAGGGGGCATCATAATGGCAAAATTCTTATCCTTTTGGGCAATTTTTGCATTTCCCTCTACTTCAAAATATCCTCTCTCTTTGGTGATTTTATAGATATTTTGTTCAATCTCTTGAGGATTGTAAGTTTTCATATATGTCCTTATTGGTTTTGATGATATGGGATTATTTTTGTTATTTTAGCAGTTTTTAATCATTGATTGGCACATCAAGAAAAGGCTATTTACTCTGTGTTTTGCTAAGTAAAAAATCAAAGCAAATAAATAAGACTTCAAATCTTTATTTAGAGTGTCTTCTTTGATTCCATCTCAAGCCCAAAAAATATCAAAAATGACACAATTCTAGCAATGCCCAAACATCCGCAGAGTTTTGGAGAAAAACTTGCGATTAGGTCTATTGAAGAAAAGTCAAATCAAACATTGCTAGTTTGGTAAGCCTCAATCTCCTTTATAAAAGCGATCAACCCCAAAGCCTAGAGGCAAAAACCAAGTATCAATCCTATCATTGGGTCTTTGAGTTTGGTTGTGTTGAGTATAGATTTTGTCTTGTCATTATCTTAAGAAAGCATTGCAATAGAGTTTTTTCCATATTTTCTGAAAAAATTGGGATAAAAAACTTTGAGTGCAATTTTGTTGTTTCTTGGCAAAACCACATTTATCTCCATAGGGTAGGTTTGCCTAACATTTGAGCTTCTTAGAGTCCTCCCCATCCCTAGGGGGGGGGATAAGGGATGAGCTTTTAAATAGAGAGGATGAAATAAAGGAGACTCTAACTCTCTATCTCAAAAGTCTTTGCTCTAAAATCTTTTTATAGGAGACTCATGAAAACCAAAGAGCAAAGATAAGACTCTATGATACCCCTCCTCCAAATAAGCCCTAAGAGCTTTTAAGAGAAGAGGTATCAGTAAATCTTATCTATAAATCTTCTCCCCTCAATACAGAGCTAGCTCTATATCAAGGGAAGTTTTTATCCCCTAATCGTAGGCCATAGAGATTTGATAATGCCTCTAGTTTTAGAGGCATTATCAAATCTCTATTCCCCCTTGAAGGGGGAAGGGATTATTGATTTTGGATTTTTAAGGGAATCCTATTGCTATTTTGTTCTTTATAAGAGATTGTAGTAGCTCTCTCTCCAAAGCTATATCTTGCTCCAAAGTTAAATTGCATATCCACTCTTTGCTTATTTCCAAAACTCTTCTCCACATCAATATACATTCTCACTCCCTCACTTAGCTCAATATTGCTTCCAATATTGACAATGGCTCTTCCATTGCTCTTAAGATTGTTGAGTTGATTTCCTACTAATCCACCAGAGAGAGTAGTTTCTGCATCTCCTCCATTGATATAGTCATACTCATAGAAGGCTCCTACATATACACTTGCAAATCCTTTTTGAGCTGTGAATTTCTTACCTAGACTTGCTCCAGCTCTAGTCCTTAGTGTAAGGATAGTATCTTGAGTTGCTGTCATAGTTGTGGTTGCATTGAGTGCGTGATTGAAATCACTTTGATTGAAATATCCAAATCCAACTTCAACTTGAGGATCAATATACCAGCTCTTATCACCTCCAAACTTATAGCGATATCCAAACTCATCACTTAGGATAATTGCAAAGTTATTGGTGCTATTATCTGAAGTATTGCTTCCAGCAGTGAGAGTAAAATCACTCATAATGTAATCAAACTTAAAGATAGTGTCATTATACCATCCACTATCCATCACATAGGAGTTATAGATTCCTACTTCTACCATACTAGAATTTACATTGCTAAGTGAAGAGGTAGTCGCTCCTATACCATCATTGGCTTTAGTCCAAGAAGAACCATAGGCTAGGGCAATACCCATATAGTTTCTTGCATCTCCAAGAGCAAGTGAGTAGTCATATCCTGCTTGAAGTGTGACATATTCAGTTTTGCTACCACTTCCAAACTCATTACTCATCGCCCCACCAAACACTCTACTCCATACACCTTGGCTATAAGGATTATCTCTTAGCTCTCCCATTCTTTTATTGAGTGAGTTGAAGTTGGCAAGGAATAAATCATAATTAACTGTTAGAGCAGTATTTGTTACTTCTTGGATAGAGTTTTCTATCCCTTTATTTACTGATTTTCCAATGATGTATTCAGTAGTAGTTCCATTACCTCCACTTCCACTTCCATCCTTTTGAACAACGCTTAAGTCAAGAACCATTCCATCAATGACACTCTCTCCACCTTGAACTTTCACACCAGAGTCTTTAACTTGTGCAACCACTACTTCATCAGCTTGCGTGATTGATAGAATCTCATGGATGTCTCCTTGAGCCAAGATAGTGAGAGTTCCGCTTGAGTTTGAGTTTGTGTCTGTAACGATGATTTGATCTGCTGAAGTCTTACTTGCATAGACAATGGCATTGAGGTCTCCACTAAATGTCTTTGTAGTAAGAGTGCTTCTAGCACTAAATGTTTTTGAAGAAGCTCCTGAAGCTGTTCCTACAAAATCAATGATTCCTCCATTGCCTGAGAGAGAATTGATTTTGTTAGCTCCATCAAGTAGGAGAGTGGAGTTATTTCCAACTGTAACATTAACAGAGGCAGAATTATTTGATCCACTTGTTGTTCCATCAGCTGTAATGCTTTTAAGAGATAGATTCCCACCATCTAGGTTAAGACTTAGCCCATTATTAGTGCTACTAGCAGAGAAACCTTTAATCGTGGTTGTTCCACTATTGAAGTTGATGATGTTATTGCTAGCACTTCCACTAGATGTGACACTTGCAATCTCTCCTCCATTGAGGTTGAGTGTAGAGTTAGTGAGTGTGAGATCTAGGGTATTGTTAGTTGTAGCATTAACACTGCTTGCAATGGTGGTGTGGGTATTTTGCAGTTTTAGATTCCCTTTACTACTACTCTCAAAGCTAATATTTGAGAGAGTATGTGTCCCTCCCTCTATTGTGAGGTTTCCTGTTTGATTTCCTTTGAAACTCACTGCAAGCACTCCATCAAGGGTTTTGGCTGTGAGGGTGATTCCTGAAGAGCCTGAATCTAGCTGAAGTGTTCCACCACTAGAAGTTAGAGAAGTGATGGCATTGTTTGAGCCTTGAAGGATAAGAGTGGAGCTATTGCCTAAGAGAGTGAAGTTGTTTTGAGAGTTGCCATTTTGTGTGATATTGCCAGTGATTGTTCCTGTGCCACCAAGAGTGATGTTGTTTTTGTTGTAGTTGTCTGCAGTTATGCTCCCAATTGTAAGAGTGCCATTTGAGAGAGTGATGTTGTTTTGGTTGTGATTGCTTGCATTTCCGGCAGTTGAAGTTGCAGAGAGGGTGGTAATCTGGATAGTTCCCTCATCGGCAGTAATGGTGTTGTCATTATTACTATTGCTATTTCCTTGAACCTCAAGCTTCTCAATATGGGCTTCAATCTTACTTGCTGTAAGTGTATTGGTGGCTTGCATTCCTCCTCCAGATATGATACTGATGTTTTTGTTGCTAGAATCTCCAAGCTTAAGTGTTCCATTCTCGACTTTGATGATGCTTGTCCCATAGCTTGTAATATTTCCTGTAATACCTCCATTTTCCATAAACTTTAGAGTAAGATTCCCTCCGTCGTTAAGCAAATTCCCATCCAATTTCCCAGAATTATTAAAAGTAATTTCATTGTTTTTTGAAACATGCTCGTAATATTTTGTAATACTTAAGTTTCCTTTGAGATCCCCACCAAAATTTATTATAGTAGAAAGGTCACTTGATGCACCACCACTGATTTCAAGATTTCCATAAAGTGCGATATTGTCTGTTGTGGAGTTAAAGTTAAGGTTTATGGTTGGTTTGGTTATATTTGCGAAAGTATCAGCAAGTTGGACTTTAAATGTGCCGGTTCCATCATCTCCAAGCTTAAGTCCTTTTCCGCTATCGTTTGTGAAAGTTACATTTGTTACCGTATTTTGACTGATGTTAATCTGAGTAACAAAACCAGCAGTTTGGTAGAGTGCAGAAGCACGATTAAAATTCAGCTCAATTCCATTTACAGTTGTGTTTGAATCAGTCTTGAGCAAAAGATAGTCGCTTGTATTATCCCAGCGTAGATTTGTCTTTGTCGTCCCACAAGTTTGAGTGCAGTCTTGTACATCAGTAAGAGAGATATCTTTTATGGTTTCACTACCACTCTTGCTATCTGTATATGTAAATGTCGGATCTTGTGCTACCGCCACACTTGCACCCAAAGCCAAAGCAAGAGAGCTAGCAACTAGTGGCTTAAAGATCTTGT
>DXDJ01000077.1 GCA_019115525.1 Candidatus Helicobacter avistercoris
GCCAAGATTTCAATCGCATCACGATCTAAGAAGTCATTTTTGGTTACCATTACCCCAAGCTTAAACAAAGCTCCAATCACATCTTTTAGATCACGCCCTGCGATATCTGCAAACTCATATACTCTGATTTCCTCAGGAATACTAATGGCACTTTGAGCACTTTTTTTCTCCACATTAACTACTGGGGCTTTTCGCTTTTTCTTATCGCGTCGGATTGAGCCCTCACTCATCCATTTGTTTTTCTTTTGCATTTGCACACGATCAACAATGGCTTGTTTTTTGCGATTTTCTTCATCCTCATTTTTGACTTCTTGCTCATTGAGATCAAAAAGCACAATCTCATCGCTCTCATCCTCATAACTTCCAAACTCACGATCAAAATCCATTTTTTGCTCGTTTTGCTTATGAGAGACTTGCACCTTTGGCTTCTCTTTTTTCTTTGGCTTTACTTTTAGCTCTTCATCTTCTTGAGTGATCTTCTCACTAAAGAGATCTTTGATATTGGGGGTTATGCTTTGTTTTTTTACTTCTTCTACAACTGGATCTTTAGGAAGTGCATCTTTGCTTTTTTTGACAATTGTGATTCCTACTCTTTTGTTTTCAAGATTGCTTTTTTCCTCAAGCTCTTTTTTTGCTTCTTTGATCCCCTCTTCAACCTTTGGAGCTTCAGCCACTGGAGATGTTTTGATGTTTTTGGCTCTTGAAGTTTTGGTTTCTTTTTGGGGCTTTTCTATTTTTTCTGCTTTTGGGGCTTTGGCTTTTGAAGTGGATTTCTTTTGCGGGAGTTTTCCACTCTCGATGTATTCTGCAAGTTTTTGAGCATCCTCATCGCTAATTTCGCTTCCAATATTTTTGACAGAAATCCCAAGCTCTTTTGCTTTTTCTAAAGCATCCTTGGGGTTGCTCATTGCAAGTTCTAGTGCAAAATCTTTGATTGTGATTGACATAAGGCTACAATCTCCTTTAGTTGAAGTATGTTCTCTTGTGTGTAAATTTTTTTGATTTTGAGAATCTTATCAAGATTTTTGCTCTCTGCAAGACAAGAAAAGCACGCATAAAAGCTCCTGCCTCTGCCCTCAAAAATCTCAAGATGATTTTCTTGAATACAAAATCTCAACATCTCACTTTGTAAAAACTTCTTCCTACAACACACGCACATTCTTTGACTTTTGAGTGAGGCGAGTTTGAAAGATTTTTGAATTTGATTCAGCAACATTTTATCCAATTAGCCCCTCTTAAATACACCCAAATTATCAAATTCTAATGCCAAAACTCTAAAATTCTTAAATCTCTCACTCAGGAGTTTTTTGATTCTCTCTTGATCATCAGCATAACAGAGATTAAAAATCGTTGATCCACTGCCTGAGAGCGTGCTCATCAATGCTCCAGCATAAAGTGCTTGCTTTCTGACCTCATCTAAGATGGGAAAAGTATGAATCCTCTGACTTTGATGCATCATATCCTTGCTTGCAAGTCGCAAAAAATCCCATTTTTCTGAGAAAAATATCCCTGTGAGAAAACTTGAATGTGAAAGGTTAAAAACGCAATCTTCCACAGGATATTTCCTAGGCAAAATCGATCGTGCATACTTTGTGCTCATGGGTTTATCTGGAATGACAACAACAGCTTTGATGGTTTTGGGGAGATTTTGCTTAAGATAGAAAACCTTATTTTTCTCTAGCATAGAGACTGTAAAACCTCCAAATGTCGCAGGAGTAATGTTGTCAGGATGTTTTTCATACATCAAAGAGCGATTGAGGATTGCTCCTTTATCTAGACGCTTTCCTGCCATCAAAAATCCCGCACTCACAGCTCCCACAATCATTGCCGAGCTACTACCAAGCCCTCTTGATATGGGGATTTGGTTGTGAAATCTAAAAAGAAAATCTCCATTTTCTCCCCCCTGATCCTTTAGCACCTCTCTAAAAATTTTTACAAAAAGATTGCTCTCATCAGCTCGCAATCTCTCTGCTCCCTCTCCTGTGATTTGCACGCTTGTTTTTGTAGCTGGGATAATCTCAAAGCGATTGCGAAAATTGAGTGATAACCCCAAACAATCAAAACCTGGCCCTAAATTGGCACTTGTAGCTGGAACACTAATAACCAAAACAAACTCCTTTAAATCGGTGGCAGAACATACAAAGGTTGATTTTCAATAGAAAAATCTTCAATATGTATTTTTTGAGGAAGTGCAAAGACCTGTTCTACCACCCCATTCTCAAAGCTCTCTAGCATAATCTCTTCATTCTCTTTTTTGACAAAATATTGATTCCCAAAGGCTTTGATGGGGGCATTGGAATTGAAATAAAATGCATCTGTCGAGAAGATTTCAACCCCACTTGCGATCCTCAAAGTTTGCAAAAAAATATGTGTCAATTTGATTGCTGTAAAACTACCAGGACCTTTGGCATAAAAAATCCGATTGATCTTTCTATCTCTTAGGGTGTAGAGTATCTCAGTAAGTGCATCCATACTCTTGCACTCAAAACTTCTGTCTTCTTTAAGCTCTAGATCTTCATAAATTCCGCACAAAACAGGGGAAGATACAGAAAATAGAACAAGATCAATACTCTTTTGAATAAGCATAAGCTCTTTCTTCTTCATAAGCTTTTTCATCTTCAGGAAGCTCAACTAACTCGTATGCATCACTTTGGGCTAAGATTTGCTTGGTTAGGAGATGATTGAGTTTATGGCTTCCAGCAAAAGAAACATAAGTACCAAGCAAGGGCATACCCAAAATTGCCATATCTCCAATCGCATCTAAGATTTTATGACGCACAAACTCCTCTTGGTAACGCAAGCCTTCTTTGTTGAGGATTCCATTCTCATCAAGCACAATACAATTATTCAATCCTCCACCCTTTGCAAGTCCTTGAGAACGCAAGTAATTTACCTCTTGAACAAAGCCAAAAGTCCTAGCTTTAGCAATCTCTTCTTTATAGGCTTGAGTGCTAAACTCAAAGCGATAATTTTGTTGCTGAATACTGGGATGATTGAAAAGAATCTTAAAATCAAAAACCGTTCTTTTGCTAGGTTCAATCCTTACAAATTTATCCCCCTCTTTTACCTCAATGGGTTTTTTGATCTCAATTGCTTTTCTCTTAGCATCAAGCTCTACAATCCCTGCTTCATCAAGGAGAGTGCAATATCCTATTGAGCTTCCATCCATGATAGGAATCTCCTCATCATCTACACTAATAAGAAGATTATCAATTCCATAAGCATAGACTGCGGAGAGAAGATGCTCAATGGTTGAAATTCTGACATCTCCTTTTCCCAAAACTGTTGCCATTGTTGTATCTACAACATTCTCAGGTTTTAGCTCAATCTTTACATTTTTATCTGTTCGAAAAAAGACAATCCCGCTATTTGCAGGAAGTGGGTCTAAGGACATATGCACAGGAATCCCCTTATGAAGTCCTATGCCTACGACTTCTACATGCTTTTTGATTGTTGTTTGCTTCATTTTTGATTCCTTAGGATAATTTTCTCACCTTTTTGAAAGACGCTTGTAATATTGTTTTTGATCCACTTGCCATCCATCCATTCTGCAAGTCTTACAAACTGCCCTTGCACCAAAATCCCAAAATGCAAATGATCACCAAAAGCCCAACCTGTTGAACCACTCTCAGCAATCACCTCTCCCTCTCTAATATCATCGCCTAAAGCTTTTTTGAAATTTGAAATATGAGAATACAAAGAAGATACTCCTAAGCCATGATATAGGACAATCGTATTTCCATAGATCCCAAGCTTCTGCTCCAAAACAATTTTCCCAGGATTTGAGGCAATGATTGGAGCATTTGCTACACTTGCCATATCAAGACCCAAATGGTAGGAATTGCTAATATTTTTATCCTTGTAATAATAATGACGACTATCTCCAAAAGATCCAACAACCTGAGCCCCTCTAAGTGGGTAAAAACGCTCAAAAATAATTGGACGAGTAATCATATTCACTTCAAAATGACTGCTTGCATCAAAGATTGCTTTCTCATCTTTTTCTCTTATTGATTCATTGATATATCTAAACTTTTCAGACCGACTCTCAAACCTCATATCTGGCACAAGCATTTGAGCCAATTCATCGACTTTTCCAAAATTTTTATCTTGCAGACGGATTGTTGAGTCTCTGTATCCTTTGAGTTTTTTGACAATAGCAACTTGATAACGCGTTTGATTATTCGCTCCATCTTGAGCAATAATAAGTGGCGTGAAAGATTTGTTTTTTACAGGCCAAGCTACAAGGGTGGCATAATAGTCCTTTTTGAGGTAGGGGAAGGGGACAAACTCATCTACCCCATTGCTCACAACAAGTTTTTTGAGATTGTCTTCTGTGGCCTTAAAAATAATCAAAGCACTTCCACCATAGCTGATAGAAAACGATGAGGCAATCACTTCGATTTTTGGTGCTTGAGTGTCAATAGTAAAATCTAGTCTTTTTAGTGTCGTATTTCCGCTAAAGAAATTTGAATTACTCCAATCTGTTGCACTAATCTCATAGCTGATCTTTGCCCCTTCAGGAAGTTTTCTTTGGGGAACAGGAAGAAAAAGCTTTAACTCTTTTGGTTTATCTAGCACAACCTCTTGAATGTCTAATACCTTTTCTCCATTCTCTAGAGTTGCGAGAATAGAGTAAGATTTGATAGCACTGCTATCTTTAAGAATGATTTGGGTTTGGGTTTTTGGATTCCAAAAATTACCTGCATTCTCAATAATAATCTCTGGAGATTTTTTTTCAAAAATTTCTGATTGACTTGCAAAATACACCAAAGCCCCAATAGCAACCAAAAACAAGACAACAAAAAACCCTTTGTAGTTTGTTTTTCTTCTATACCCTCTAATCCTTGCCATTACTCAAACCTTATAAAAATTCTTTTGGAAAATCATATCAAAATCAATCATCAAAAACAAAACGATTTCTTTTTCCTTGCAGATTTTCAAGCCTAATCACCTCTTTGAGCAATGCTGCCACAGCAGCAAACATATCATCACTAATTGGAGTATCTACTTCAACTCTTGCATAAAGCTCTCTTGCAAGAGGAGGGTTTTCAATCACTTGAATCTCATTCTCTCTGGCAATGGCTTTGATACGAATGGCAAGATGATCTATACCTTTTGCCACCACAACAGGCACACCAAAGCGATCTCTATCTTCTTTTGAAAAACGAATTGCCACAGCATAATGAGTAGGGTTTGTAACAACCACTGATGCTGAGGGGACATTTTTCATCATCCGACTCATTGCAACTTTCATTTGCATTTGGCGGATTTTTTGCTTGACTTCTGGACTTCCCTCTTGCTGTTTGTGCTCATCTTTGACTTCTTTTTTACTCATTTTGAGGGATTTGGTATATTGATATTTCTTTATCATAAAATCAATCCCTGCAAGCACCAAGAAAAGAAGGAGCAAGATTCCAACAAGAATCAAAGCTTTATTCTTAAACCAAATCATTTGATCAAAGATCCCAAGTCTTCCCACGGTGGGTAACTCCGATAAGAATCCAAAAAACACCCCAATCCCCGCAGCAAAAGATAGCAAAACCTTAAAAGTGATAAACATCCCCTCCAAAAGCTTTTTAAGAGAAAAGACATTTTTCAGTCCTGTAATTGGGTTTATCTTTGATAGTTTGGGCATAACAGCTTTTGGGCTAAAAAGCAATCCAAACTGCCCAACATTGCCCAAAACTCCTCCAATCATCAAACCCACAAAAATAGGAGCAACCATTAAGAATACTTCCAAAAGCAATGAAAACCATAGATTTAGCCCATCTTCTACGCTCATTTCCTGCTTAAAAAATTTCATAACTTGTATATAAACACGCGAACATCCATCTAGCCAATAATTAAAAAGCAAAAAAATCAAAGATAGCCCAATAACAAGTCCCAAAAACCCAACAACTTCAGGACTTTTGGCAACATTTCCCTCCTCTCTTGCTTTTGCAATCTTCCTCGAGGAGGGGGCTTCTGTTTTTTCTTCGTCAGCCATCTTGCTCTATCCTTTGAAGTGCTTGAGCATATTGTTCTGGAGTATTGAGATTTGCAAAAACACAAGGATCATCAAAGACAATACTATGATGAGGAAGTGAATGAACAAAAGAAGACAACTTATAGTCTTTTTTTTCTATCATTTCTTCAAGTTTGGGGACAACTGCTTTTGAGTATATTCCACACAAGTAATGTTCTTTTTGTGTGTCTTTAGCATAAGTTATCCCTTGAGATTCTGCCAAAAGCAAAGAATCGATCACTTCTTGAGTAACAAAAGGTGTATCTACGCTAATAAAAAAGATTTTTTCACTCTCAATCTTTGCAAATGCTT
Organism: Candidatus Helicobacter avistercoris; assembly: GCA_019115525.1. GTDB lineage: Bacteria > Campylobacterota > Campylobacteria > Campylobacterales > Helicobacteraceae > Helicobacter_G > Helicobacter_G avistercoris. The sequence continues at coordinate 6,320 of DXDJ01000077.1, forward strand.
CTCTAATCCCTATCATTGGGGCAAATTCTTCCCCACCCTCAACAATCACTAAAGGATCATACAAAGCAAAAGGTGCAGGATCTTTGAGTGAGAGATAAACCTTAGAGAAAAATGGAGAAAGCTTTTTGGACATATAGATGGCCAAAGGTTCCAAAGGAAAAGGAAGTAGAGCCTTATCTCGACCCATTCTCGAACTTTTCCCACCACACAAAATCACACAAGGAATCATTGATGATTATTAACAATCTCAAACACAACTTTTGAGATTCTCTCCACAGAGTCAATCTCACATCGCTCATCAGTGGAGTGGGGATTGTAAATATTTGGGCCAATTGAGCAACACTCAAGTCCTGCAATCTTTGCTCCAATAATCCCGCACTCAAGTCCTGCATGAATAGCATAATAACTTGCCTTTGGATTGTGTGTTTTCATCACTCTTAGCACTTCCTCAGAAAACTCACTTGTTTTTGGCTCCCAAGGCAGATAAAAGTTATCCGCCCTCACATTTGCACCAAAGCTTAAGAAGAATTCCATTGTCTCAAACTCAATAGCTCTTAGCTCTCCTTCACCATTTGAGCGTGCAAAAAGCTCAATGCTGATTTTTCCTCCATCAAGTTTTGCAATCGCAAGATTGATACTTGTTTGAGCGATTTGAAGCTCACTATTATAAGAGCGAAGTCCGTGAGAAAAAGCATTGAGCATTGCCAAAAACTCCTTGCCCTTAGCAGATACTCTCTCCTTGCTTACTCCCAGAGATTTAAAGGTGATGTGCTTTTCTTCTTTTGGAGTTTGAGGGAAAATCACTCTTGCTTTTGCATATTTTGGGATAGAGTTGATTCTCTCCCCTCCGCTAAAACTCACAAGCTCTCCATTGTTTCTTTTGATAAAAGAGGCAAGGGTTTTGATCGAACTGGTAGGATTGCTCAAAATATCTACGCCAGAATGTCCGCCCTTGAATCCATGCACTTCAATCTCATACGCTTCTCCCTCTTTAATTAGCTCCTCATAGTCTAAATCCACAAAGACATCCACTCCTCCAGCACAACCGATGGTTACTTCTGTGTCGTGTTCGTGATCAAGATTGAGAAGTTTTTTTGACTTAAGATTATGCTCCAAACCATTTGCACCTACAAGCCCTACTTCTTCATCGTTGGTAAAAAGGCATTCGATATGCTCAAACTTTCTCATCGCCTCCATCATAATCGCACAGCCAATTCCATTATCCGCCCCAAGAGAAGAATCTTTTGCCTTCAGATAGCCCTCTTCCTCATAAATCTCCACCTTTGGGGCTACTCCCATACACACCATATCATAGTGGCTTTGTAGGCATACTTTTGGATCGCCCTTAAAAGCATGGATATTTCCTACACTATCTACACTCACCTCACATCCACAGCTTTTGGCATACTCCACCAAAAAATCTTTCATTTTCTCAGTTTCAAAACTACAATGCGGAATCTTGCTAAACTCTTTGAAATGGCTGATTACTTCTTGCATGCTCTGCTTCCTTTTTTGATAAAATCATCACTAAAACTAATTATACATTTTCAAAGGACTTTTATGCTCTTCAACTCCTACATCTTCATCTTTGCTTTTTTGCCTGTGATGCTTGTAGGATTTTATGCATTAAAGAGAATGGGGTATTTTAGAGCTTCTAAAATATTCTTAGTTCTTGGAAGTTTATTTTTCTATGGATATTGGAAGCTCTCTTATCTTCCAATCCTATTGCTTTCTATGGGAGTGAATTATTTCTTTGCTTTAAAAAT
>DXDJ01000078.1 GCA_019115525.1 Candidatus Helicobacter avistercoris
CCCCCTCCCTCCCTCCTCCTTGATTGAGAGAGATAATCTAGAGCACTATTGCGACTAGCACCCATTCCCCCATTGTTTTCTCTTTTGATAAGTGCAATTCTCTCATCTCTGTCAAAATACTCTTTTGCAATAGCAAAACTATTATCCGTACTCCCATCATCAACCAAGACAATTTGTAAGTTTTGATAAGTTTGATTGACTACAGAATCAAGACATTCTCTTAGGTATGGCTCAACATTGTAGATTGGGATAATGACACCAACACAAGGGTAAGAATCCATTGATACTCCTTATTTATGCTATGATTATTAATAAAATTTTGATTTTATCCAAATTTTTTTTGGAGGAACTTATGCAATACAAATCAATTCTCATCACAGGTGCTGATGGCTTTATCGGTTCTCACTTGGTTGAAACCCTCTATCACTACACTCAAATCCCTTCTTCATCTTTCTATGGAGCCAAGATCAAGGCTCTAAGCCTTTATAACTCATTTAACTATTGGGGATGGCTTGAGGAAGTGTCTTGTCTCAAGGATATTGAAGTTATCAGCGGAGATATTCGTGATCCACACTTTTGCAAAACTATCTGCAAAGATGTAGATATCATCTTCCACCTTGCAGCACTCATTGCCATCCCCTACTCTTATGTTGCTCCTGAAAGCTATATCGACACCAATGTCAAAGGAACACTCAATATCTGTCAAGCAGCACTTGAGAATGGAGTTAAAAGAATCATCCATACTAGCACAAGCGAAGTCTATGGCACAGCTCAATATGTGCCTATCGACGAGCTTCATCCACTCCAGCCTCAAAGTCCTTACAGTGCTAGCAAAATTGGTGCGGATTGTATTGCTATGAGTTTTTACAACTCTTTCTCCCTCCCACTCACTACTGCAAGGCCATTCAACACTTATGGTCCACGTCAGAGCGCAAGAGCAGTAATCCCCACTATCATCACACAAATTGCCAATGGTACCAAGCAAATCAAGCTAGGTGATACTACGCCAACAAGGGATTTCAACTTTGTCAAAGATACATGCGAGGGGTTTATCGCTCTAGCTGAGAGTGAAAAAACTATTGGGGAAGTGATCAATATCGGCTCAAATTTTGAAATCAGCGTAGGTGACACCCTCAATCTCATCAAAGAGCTAATGGGAAGTGAAGTAGAATTCATCACAGACACGCAAAGGATTAGACCCAAAAATAGCGAAGTCTTTCGTCTATGGTGTGATAACACCAAGATCAAAAATCTAACAGGATTTACTCCAAAATACGATATAAGATCAGGACTTCAAGCGACGATTGATTGGATCACCCAACCTCAAAATCTTGCAAGATATAAAAGTGAGATTTATAATGTCTGATTTTGCACTTCTCTTTGAGTTTATCCGTGAGCTTTACAACACACCTCAAGGGATTATCCCCCTACATGAGCCAAGATTTAATGGAAATGAGAAAAAATATCTTAGTGAGTGCATTGATAGTGGATTTGTCTCGAGCGTAGGAGAATTTGTCAATAAATTTGAGCAAGAAATCGCAAAGTTTTGTGGAAGCAAATATGCAGTCGCTACAAGCAATGGCACAAGTTCGCTCCACGCGATACTTCACGCCATCGGTGTCAATCAAGAGCGTGAAGTCATCACCCAAGCCCTAAGCTTCATCGCTACAAGCAATGCTATTGCCTATACTGGAGCCACTCCTGTGTATGTCGATGTGGATTTGGATACCCTCTCACTCTCTCCCATAGCACTTGAAGAGTTTTTGCACAGCAATGCACAAAAACTAGAAAATCACACCATTAATAAACATACAGGAAAAATCATCGAAGCCTGTGTACCTATGCATACATTCGGCCATCCTGCACGAATAGAAGAAATTAGCAGAATCTGCAAAGAATGGAATATTCTTTTGATAGAAGATGCGGCAGAGAGCTTGGGAAGCTACTATTTCAAAAATGGAGTGAAAACCCACACAGGACTAGAGGGGATAGCAAGTGCATTGAGCTTCAATGGTAATAAGACCATCACTTGTGGAGGTGGTGGAGTGATTCTAACCAATGATGAAGCACTTGCCAAGAAACTCAAGCATATCACCACGACTGCTAAGATCCCTCATCCCTATGAGTATTATCACGATATGCTAGGATTCAATTATCGCCTACCCAATCTCAATGCCGCTCTTGCTCTTGCTCAGCTTGAGCAACTTCCCGCATTTTTGCAGAGCAAACTAGAAGTCGCAAAAGCATATGAAGACTTTTGCTCTAAAAATGGTTTGGAGTTTATTAGAGCACGAAAAGACACAATGCCAAACTTTTGGCTCAATGCAATCAAGCTAGAAGACAAAAAACAAAGAGATGATTTTCTAGCCCAAAGCAATACTTCGGGAATAATGACTCGCCCCATTTGGGCACTCAATCATCAAAATCCGATGTATATTCACTGTCAACATAATGGAGTAAAAAACTCAATCTACCTACAAGATAGAATTGTAAATCTACCGAGTAGTGCTAGAATCTCATAACCAAAGTAATACCAAGGAGGAAAAATGGAAGAAAAAATTCAAAACATTATCATGCAGGCACTAAAAAATCTAGCAGATGAGCTAGAAAATCCCGAACTTGAAAATCCTAATGTACAAACCAAAATCTATGGAAATGAAGGAAATCTTGACTCATTGGCACTTGTAAGTTTTATTACCGATGTGGAAGAGATGATTGATTTGGAGTTTAATACCAATATTACTCTTGCCGATGAAAAAGCAATGAGTTCACGCAATTCACCGTTCAAAGATGTAGAAACACTTACACAATACATTCAAAACCTTTTAGAGGAAAAATAAATGAAAGTTGTTGTCATCACTGGAACCAGAAAAGGGATAGGCAAAGAGCTCTCGCTTCATTTTCTCGCTCAAGGTCATATCGTATGTGGATGCTCAAGAGGAGAAAGTAGTATTTCCCATCCAAATTACAGACATTTTGAACTTGATGTAAATGATGAAAACAAAGTAGTAGAAATGATTAAGACTGTCAAAAAAGAGTTTGGAAACATTGATGTACTTCTCAATAATGCAGGAATTGCTTCGATGAATCATCTTTTACTTACTCCATATAAAACCATGAATAACATTTTCTCAACAAATGTTTTTGGAACCTTTCTTTTTCTCAGAGAAGTAGGTAAGGTCATGAGTCAAAATGCTAGAAAACTCAAAAACGAAGGAAAGCAACCGCATTTTAGAATCATCAATTTTGCAACTGTTGCTACTCCACTTCGACTTGAGGGTGAAGCGGTTTATGCAAGTTCAAAAGCAGCTATTGTCAACCTCACTCAAGTGGCAAGTTTTGAGCTTGCAGAATTTGGTATCACCGTGAATGCGATAGGTCCAACACCAGTTCCTACTGATCTCATCAAAAATGTTCCAAAAGCCAAAATGGATACCCTACTTCAAAGACAGGCGATTAAAAGATTTGGAAATTTTGAAGATTGTCTTAATGTTGTAGAATTTTTTATTGATGAAAAGAGTGATTTTGTCAGTGGCCAAGTCATCTATCTTGGGGGAGTTAATGGCTAAGAGTTTTATTGAACGACTTTCAACTTTCTCAGATAAGGTGGCTGTCATCTATCAAGGTAAAGAATTTACATACAAACAACTTTTGGAGAAAATTGATCAATATTGCGAACTACTCTCCACTCTCCCACCTCATAGCAGAGCGGCAATCATAGGGGATTATAGCTTTGAAAATATTGCATTCTTTTTTGCACTTTATGCAAATAATCATACAATCATCCCCATTATCTCAAAACAAGGGATAGAAGAAAAGCTAAGCGAGGTTGGAGTAGAAGCTATCTTTGATCAAGACACATTAACTTCACATCATATCGGTGGTTTGCAAAAAACAACATTAGATCTTGGAAATGATTCGGGCTTGATACTTTTTAGTAGTGGTAGCACAGGTAAGCCCAAAGCAATGCTTCATAATCTAGATAATTTGATTCAACAATTTGAAAATAAAAAGCCTAAACAGCTCAACATGCTTTTATTCCTTATGTTTGATCATATTGGCGGAATCAATACAATGCTTAATATCTTCTCCACTGGACAAACAGCAATTATCCCAAATAATCGCAAAGACGTGCATCATATCGCATCTTTGATAGAAAAATACAGGATCTCCATCCTACCAGCATCTCCAACCTTTCTTAATCTAATGCTTCTAAACAAGGTGGCCGAACAATACAATCTCTCTTCTTTAAGAATGATTAGTTATGGGACGGAGACAATGCCTGAGAGTCTTTTGAAAAATTTACAAAACTCTTTTCCCAAGACAAAGTTTTTGCAAACCTTTGGAACAAGTGAGGTGGGCATCATGCAAACTCAAAGCGAAAACTCACAGTCTCTTTTCATCAAACTCTCCGATCCAAACATAGACTACAAAATTGTTGATGGGGAGCTTTGGATCAAATCAAAAACTCAAGTATTGGGATATCTGAATGCAAGTATGGAATGTTTTGTGGATGGATATTTTAAAACTGGTGATTTAGTGGAAAGTAAAATTGTTAATGGAGAAGAATATATCCGAATTATTGGAAGAGCAAAAGAGCTAATCAATGTTGGAGGAGAAAAAGTTTTGCCTCAAGAGGTTGAGGGTGTGATTATGCAAATTGATGGGGTTTTGGACTGTTTGGTTTATGGAGAAAAAAATACCATTACAGGACAAAGCGTGGGCTGTGAAGTGGTGATTGACAAACATAAAATCCCACAAAATGAAATAAAAAAAATTATTAGAAATTTTTGTAAGGGAAAAATAGATAATTACAAAATCCCTTCAAAGGTAATTTGTAAAGAAAATCTTGAATCAAGTGAAAGGTTTAAGAAGATTCGCAAAATCTCACAGGGGGGGGGGGGTATAGACAACTAGCCCATATTTTCTCTTCCGTTTTCTACACAGGAGGCTTTGTATGCAAAGCTTCCTAAACAATCTCAAACGCTTTGAGAATGATGTTGCAATCATATCCAACAACACAAGTTATGTCTACAATCAATTAGTTCATGATATCTATCAGACATCACAAACGCTTGATATCCCCAATCAAAGTGTAGTTAGTCTAATTGGAGATTTCAATTATCGGCATATTGTCACTTTCTTTGCTTTGGCACTCAAGAAGTGTATCATCGCCCCACTCCCACAAAACTCTCCAAGCAATCCCAAAAAACAAGAAATTATTAGTGGAGAATTTTGCATTCAAGACTCTTGTATCAACCATACTGCTCATAAAAACCCACATTCTCTCGTTGAAAAACTCAAATCAAGCAATCAGTCTGGACTCATCATCTTTAGTAGTGGTAGCACAGGAGAACCAAAGGCAATGCTACACAATCTAGATACTCTCGCTCTCTCTCACATAGGAAAGCCTCAGAATAAAGTAAACACCATTAGTATCTTTCTATTTGATCATATTGCAGGAATCGATGTGCTTCTCAGACAGCTAAGCATTGGAGGAACACTGACAATTCCTCAACACAGAACGCCAGAAAATGTTTGCCAACAAATCGAACAACACAAAGTCGAGATTCTCCCTGCTCCACCAACATTTCTCAATCTTATCGTATTGAGTAAATCCTATCTAGAATACAATCTAGGATCCATCAAAGTTGTCTCATACGGATCAGAACCTATTGCCCCTACTCTCATCCCAAAACTCAAATCCATATTTCCACATGCAAAACTTATGCAAAGCTTTGGAACAAGTGAAACCAATGCCATTAAAATCAAAACACAAGATGAACTTTTCATCAAACTCTCCGATCCAAACATAGACTACAAAATTGTTGATAGGGAACTTTGGATCAAATCAAAAACTCAAGTATTGGGATATCTGAATGCAAGTATGGAATGTTTTGTAGATGGGTATTTTAAAACTGGAGACTTAGTAGAGAGTAAGACAATCAATGGAGAAGAATATATTAGAATCATTGGAAGAGCAAAAGAGATGATCAATATAGGGGGAGAAAAAATCTTGCCTCAAGAAGTTGAGGGGGTGATTATGCAAATTGATGGCGTTCTTGACTGTCTAGTCTATGGAGAGAGAAATGCGATCACAGGACAAAGTGTGAGCTGTGAAATAGTAGTTGATGAAGACAAAATCCCACAAAATGAAATTAAAAAGATTATCAGGAGTTTTTGCAAAGGAAAAATAGATAATTACAAAATCCCTTCAAAGGTAATTTGCAAGGAAAATCTCCAATCAAGTGAGAGATTTAAGAAAAAGCGATTATAATTTT
>DXDJ01000079.1 GCA_019115525.1 Candidatus Helicobacter avistercoris
TAGTTTCCCACTCATTGGAGAGTAAATCACATTCTCAACCCTACTTGCACCCTGAGTTGATGTAGAGGTAGAAAAAAGCACTTCTCTTTCTTCATCATCGATTTTTAGAAGCACACTCTCTCCCTCTGAAGTATTTGAAACTCTAAGAATCTCAACCTGATAGCTCTCTCCCATTACATTTGCTTCAAAATGATTGCCCATTGGTTTTTTTGCATTTGGAGTTTGAGATTTTGCCTCTCCTTTTAAGAATGCTTTTGCCACTTCTCCAAAAAGTGCATAAGAGATGACATCTGTGGGTGTTTTTGCAAACTCTCTGCTCTCTTCTCTTGCTCTCTCTAGCTCATTTTGTGGCTTTTGAGGAAGCTCTTGGTCTGCTACTTTTTGCACTAGTTTAGGATCAATAGAAGCAGGAGTCTTGCCATAAAGCCCAAGAATGAGATGTTTGGATTCTGTTGTGAGGGTTTTGTATCGCTCATTTTGCAAGACATTAAGCACTGCTTGAGTGCCTACAATCTGACTTGTAGGTGTAACAAGTGGAATATAGCCAAAATCAGCTCTAACTGCAATAATCTCTTTTGCAACCTCTGGCATTTTCTCTAAGGCGTTTTGCTCTTTGAGCTGAGAGGCGAGATTTGAAATCATTCCTCCTGGAATTTGAGAGAGTAGAATTTCTGTATCGACTAGGTTGTAGCTTGATTCAAACTCTGCATACTTTGCCCTAACCTCTCTAAGAAGCTTGGAGGCTTTTTCCATTGGCTCTAGTGCAAGTCCTGTGTCCCATTGTGTGCCTTGAAGTGTAGCAACCATTGCTTGTGTGCAAGGATGAGAAGTGCCACCACTAAGGGCTGAGTTACTCAAATCTAGTACATCAGCTCCAGCTTCTACTGCTTTTAGCATTGAACCAAAGGCAAATCCTGTGGTTGCGTGGATATGCACACTCAAAGGCACTCCGAGCTCTTCTTTTATCGCTTTTACCAACTCATAGGCCTCATAAGGTCGTAATAATCCTGCCATATCTTTGATTGCTAGAGTTTGACAGCCAAGTTCTACAAGCTCTTTGGCATAAGAGAGAAAAAACTTGAGATTATGCACAGGAGATGTGGTGTAGCAAATCGCTCCTTGAGCCTCTGCACCACTCTTTCGCACCTCCTCAATGCTCAATCTAAGGTTTGAGCTATCATTAAGTGCATCAAAGATTCTAAAAATATCAATCCCCTCATTAGCACTCAAAGCAATAAATTCTTTAAGCACATCATCGCTATAATGACGGTATCCTACGAGATTTTGCCCTCTAAGTAGCATTTGGAGTGGAGTTTTGACAAAAATTTTCTTGAAAGTTCTCAATCGCTCAAACGGATCTTCATTGAGATATCGTAAGCACGCATCATAGGTGGCTCCTCCCCATACCTCGACACTATGAAATCCAATAGTTTCAAAAATCCTAGCAACCTCTAGCATATCTTGTGTGCTTACACGAGTTGCTAGAAGGGATTGCACACCATCACGCAATGAGTTTTCAGTGATTTTGATTGCCTTCATTTTTTATCCTTGGTAAGCTTAAAAAATACAATTCTAGCAAACCTTAAGAGATACAAAAAGTTAAAGTGGTGCAATTTTTGGAATTTTTGCTCCCCTCACTGTGTAGCCCATACTGCTCCAACCTCTGCTCTATGCCCTCCATCCCTTTGCATTTAGCGAGTTCTCTAAGCACGATTCCACGATAATATTTACCAAAATGACTAACCTTTTTGCCGTTTTTGTAAAACTCCATACTAAAGTGATGTTCTTTTGGCATATAAAGCTTTTTGTAAAACTCTGCCCTTAAATCAAGCACAAACTCTCCACTTAAGAGCCTATCTAGCTCGCTCTCTTGGGATTGATAGATTTCCTTGGTGCCAAAGTCTGCAAACCCCTCCCCTTGTTTGAGCTTATAAAATGGCAGAAGCTCCTTTGCACTCACAGCTCCAAAAAGATTGCTAAAGATAAGCGTCTGATCATCAATCCAGCTTTTTTCATCTTCTTGAAGTGTCGTGTAAGAGAGGGCATCATAAGCTACGCCACTGTATAACTCTATTGCATAAGAAAGCTTGGGGGTGAGAGTGATAAAACTAAGGGCTTGAGTGATTTCAGAAAGCTTTGTATAACCCATCATTTTCCCAATCTCACTTTCACTTGAGCTTTGGATAAAGCCTAGATATCTTTCATAAATCTTTGCATTTCTCTCACTCATCATACTAGAGAGAGTGGGGATATTTTTGCCCTCAGAGGGGGAGAATAAAATCTTCATTTTTAGCCTTTACGTTTTATGAAAGTTTATCTAAAAGACAATCTTTGCATTATCGGATTTTCTTGATCTTGCAGTTCTATCTTCACTCAAAAATCTGCTACATTACGCAAAAATATTTACAAGGAAATAAAATGACTTTAGAACGATTGTTTTTTGCTGGGATTGTGGGATTGGTGATGATGTTGAGTGTGCATTTTGCTTTGCTTCGACCTATATTTAAGCATCAATGGCTAGGGGTTGCACTCTCTGGCATTCTTTATATTCTCTCACTTTTATTTCTTGCATTTTTGCATTCTCCCAAATCCATCACGCAGAGCTTTTCTGTGGCTTTGGGGATTCTTTTTATTTTCTTTTGCTTCTCCTTGATTTCTTGGATTATTTTTGGAGTTTGCAAATTTTTTGCACCAAAAGCTCTGTATTTTCAAAAAACTTGGGCAATAGGATTATCGCTCTTAGCATCTGCTAGTGTTGTTTATGCACTCTTTCAAGCTCTTCAACCACCCAAACTTTATACCCAAACTCTCACCATTCCCAATCTCTCTACCTCTCTTAAGGTATTACAGCTTAGTGATTTGCATATCGGCGGAAGCTATCTCACACACTCTAAACTTGAAAAAATCATTGCACAAAGCAATGCTACATCTCCTGATTTGATCTTACTTACAGGAGATATCATAGACGCTCCAAGCCAAAGTGTGCTTCATGATATTGAACTTTTAAAAAATCTCAAAGCAAAGTATGGAGTGTATTATGCACTAGGCAATCATGAGTATTTTTATGACACAAAAACAATCCTTCGTGAGCTTCAAAACCTTGGGATAAAAACACTTGTCAATGAAAATGTGATTTTAGAGATTGATTCTGTGCCTGTTATCAATATCGCAGGGATTGCAGATCTTAATGCAAGCAAATACCAAAAACTCTACCCCAACAAAGAAATGATCTATCCAGACATCAAAAAAGTGCTTCATTCTCTCAATCCTTCCTCGCCAAGCATTTTGCTCTCTCATCAGCCAAAAGTCATTGATTTGCTCCCCACACCTTCGCCATTTTCACTTATCCTTAGCGGACATACTCACGGAGGGCAAATCTTCCCATTCAACTATCTTGTCAAACTCGATCAACCCTTTATTAAAGGTCTTCACGCTTTAGGAGATGCACATATTTACATCAACCAAGGCACGGCCTTTTGGGGAGTGCCTATGAGGCTAGGAAGTGAGTGTGAGATCACGCTTTTTGAATTAAAGTGATTTTGCATTTTTAGAATTGGGTCACGCCCAATCCAAAAAGATATTTTTGATTCCTTTTTCTTTTATAAGTTTGCGAATCTTTTGCATCTTCTCCTCTCCATCCAAGAAAAATCTCTCATGAGTTTCACAAGCAATATATTTGATTTTTGTGTGTAAGTCTTCAGAGATTAGCTTCTCTAAGATTCCAAACTCAGCTCCCTCTACATCAATTTTTAGAAAATAAATATTTACTTCACCTAACTCTTTGATATACCGTATCAAATCCACAACTTGAACTTTTTGGATTGATTTCATCTCTTTGCTCTCCCCTATGATTCTAATCCCCTGACTAAGCACTCCTCCATCATCTACAAACAAATCCATTTCACTATCACTATCTGATACTGCCACAGGATTGAGTATCAAAAGCCCTTCAGAAATTTGCTTGGCAAATTTTCTTCTTAAAAATGGCAAGATTGTTGGATTTGGCTCAAATGCATGAGTTTCAGCCCCACACCAAAGAAATATATCGCTCATCAATCCTGCGTGTGCTCCGCAATCAATGCAAAGCACTTTTTCTTTTTTCTCTTGAGCCTTTTGTATATGAAATGGTAGTTGATGAAAAATGTAGTGATAATAGTGAGGAACATAAACATTATGAAGCATAAGCTCTAGCTTTCCTAAACCATTTGGATCGCACAAGGCATTGATAATGAGTTTTTCTCTATCTATAAGGCGTTTCTGCTTAATCCTAGTTTTGTTTTTGTGTATTCCCATCTTTCCTTAAAAGTTACAACTTCATCAGATGGTAGGGAGGGGAGGGGGCATAGCTTTAGTTTGTGTGATAAATACTCCAAAAAAGTTTCCTTGCGTTTTGGTTCTTTGAGAGCATTTTTGTATTGTATTTTTTACACACTCTTTACTCCTAGAATAAAAATTGAATGAAGTATTATATCAATCCACCCCCATTTTTGGGAGGATTATTTGCACTGCACCATTTTGCGTCGCAAGTAAGCGATTTTGGTTTGCAATGGAAGCTCTTTGGGACAAACATCTTGACAAGCAAGAAGCGACATACATCCAAAGATTCCATTATCATCTCCGATAAGCTCAAACCAGTCATCATCACTTCGATCATCATGAGGATCGATATAAAATCTTGCCACTCGATTAAGTCCTGCAGGAGCGATAAAATCCTCTCTCATCACTTTTGTCCCACAGCTTGCTACACAACATCCACACTCAATACATCGATCAAGCTCAAAGACTTCTTCAGCCATTTCAGGCTCTACCCTCTCTTCAAACTTAGTGAGATCTACATCTTTATTGTGATTGTTGTGAATCCAGCTCTCCACTCTTTTTGTCATCCCCTCAAACCAAGTTCCTGTATCTACTGAGAGATCTTTGATAAGTTTGAAAGCAGGAAGAGGCATAAGAGTGATGATCCCACTCTCAAACTCTTTGGTCAAAGTTCTGCAAGCAAGGCGTGGGCGACCATTGATCATCATTCCACAACTTCCACAAATCCCTGCACGACACACAAAATCAAAGCTCAAAGATTGATCAAGCTCAGCTCGGATTTGATTAAGTGCAATAAACACCGTCATAGAATCAAGCTCTTCAATCTTATATTCTGCAAAATGAGGCTTTGACACCGCACTTTGGGGATTGTATTTGAAAATTTTAAAAGTTAAGATTCTATTACTCATAGTGGCTCTCCTATTCTCTCAATTCTTGCTTTATAGCGAGGTTGAAGCTCAAAGTGCATCAACGCATCTTGGATTTCCCAGCGATTTTTTCCCTCATCTTTGAGCTTTTGAGTGATTTCCTCAATCTCTTTGGCTCGAATTGCTGATTTTTCATTCTCAATAATCATTCCTTGAGGTCCATATCCACGATAGGCAGGAGCGATTTCCATCTCCATAATATCTAAGTCCTCATACTCTAGTGTTGGCATTGTGTCATCTTCATTTTTCCAGAATGCAAGAGTTCGCTTCAACCAATTGACATCATCTCTTTTGGGATAATCCTCTCGACTATGTGCTCCCCTACTCTCTCTTCTCTCCAATGCCCCCTTAGCCACGCACAAAGCGATTTTGATCATTTTTTGCACCCTATAAGCTTCTTCAAGCTCAGGATTTGCGCTCAACTCTTTGTATTTTATGCTGATATTTCTAGAGCGTTTGCAAAGCTCTTCAAGCCCATCAACAGCCTTTTGAAGCCCTTCTTCTGTCCTAAAGATCCCAATATACTCTTCTACAATCTCTTGCATTTGTGCTTTGAGTTTGAATGGATTTTCTCCGCACTCTCTATTGATGATTGCCTCTAGTTTTGCTTGTTCACGATCAAGGAAGCTTTGGATGATTTCAGTAGAGATCTCCACTTGAGTGTTTTTGCAATGCTCTGCAAAATAATCTCCAATCACCATTCCAGCCACAACCGCTTCAGCAACAGAGTTTCCACCAAGACGATTAAATCCATGCATATCCCAGCACGCTGCTTCTCCTGCTGAGAAAAGCCCCTTTAATGCACTCTCGCCTTTGTGATTGGTTCGAATCCCGCCCATAGAGTAGTGTTGCATTGGACGAACTGGAGCATAAACGCCTTTTTGAGTGAGATCAATTCCATTAAAACAATACGCGATCTCCCAAACATCTCTTAGATTTTTGTGAATATGCTCTGCTCCTAGGATTGAAATATCAAGCCACAAATGCTCTCCATAAGGAGATTTGATCCCCTTACCAGCCTTGATATGCTCTAGCATTCTTCTACTTACAACATCCCTACTTGCCAAATCTCTCTTCTCAGGCTCGTAATCCACCATAAATGCGTGTCCATCCACATCCCTTAGCAATCCACCATCTCCTCGACACCCCTCTGTGAGCAAGATTCCACTAGGCACGATTGGAGTTGGGTGGAATTGAACTGCTTCCATATTCCCTAGGCGTGCAATTCCAGTCTCAAGCACTGCTCCAGCTGCTACACCATCACAGATGACCGCATTTGTCGTATTTTTGTAAATTCTTCCATACCCACCAGTGGCGACTAGTGTTCCTTTGGCAATATAAGCGATAAGCTCCCCGATAACTAAATCTCTAGCAACTACACCGTGGCACTTTCCATCATGATGAATGACTGCAATCATCTCTTTTCTATCCAAGATTTCAGTTCCTAGCTTGATAGCCTCATTTGCTACTGCATAAAGCATTGAATGCCCTGTGGCATCCCCTGTGTAGCAAGCTCTCCATTTTTTTGTCCCACCAAAATCTCTTGCATTGATAAGTCCGTGAGCTTCTTTGTCCTCTTCAAAAGTCTCTTTTTGTCCTTTGATGATTGCACTTCGCTCTCCAGATTTTACCCTACTCCAAGGCACCCCCCAAGCCGCAAGTTCGCGGATAGCTTTAGGAGCAGTGGTTGCAAACATTCTTGCCACTTTTTGATCACATCCCCAATCACTTCCTTTGACTGTATCGATAAAATGCACATCCTCATTATCTCCTTGAGCTTTTTTTGCATTTCCCAAACTTGCCTGCATCCCTCCTTGAGCGGCTGCTGAGTGAGAACGCTTCACAGGAATCAAAGATAAAACAATCGTTTTAAGTCCAAGTTGTCGGCAACCAATCGCAGAACGCAATCCAGCCAAGCCTCCACCGACAATTAGAGCGTCAGAATAAACAATTTTCATTATTGCACCTCCATAATAAGCACATCGACTTCTTGATGATCCATAGCTTTTTCCATTCGTTTTTCAAGATTTGAAAACTCAATTCCATATTTGATATAAGTTGCAAAAGTAATAAATCCAAGTGTCAAGAAAAACACTGTCATTCCCATCTTAACCTTTTGTAGAACTTTTCTTGTCGCCTCAGGAGTTTTGCCCCACTTATCAAACCATCCCCACTTCACTGCCAAACGATACAAACCAATACTTCCATGAAGTTCAACAGCAATCAAAAGAACAAGATAGAGGATCCAAAAGTGTTGTTCTACAAATCGTAATGAAGATGCAACAGAACCGATACCAATAAGTGCATCAGGGCTATTGGGTGAGAGCATAATCACAAAAAGATGAGCACTCCCAAAGAAGAAAAGCACAAACCCACTAAGAGCTTGAATCCACCAATAGGTTGTATCTGAATGTTTCATCAGATTTTTATGTGTTCGCATTTTTAAAAATTGCTTGTAATTGATTGGGAACTTTCTTAAAGCTAAAAATGCATGCACCATAAAAGCAACCAAAACAACAAAAACAATGATTGAAGTTACAATAGGCTTTCGATGACCAAAGACAAAATCAAGCTCTGCTTTTGCCACCATCCAATCAAACAATTTAGGGCTAATTAAAATACTTGAAACAAAAAACATGTGAGCAATCATAAACAAGCCCAAAAACAATCCCGTGGCACTTTGCCACCAATCCAGTCGTGCAGGCAAGCGACTTTTCTTTCTCTCAGGCGTTACATCTGCGTAACTCTCAATAATCTCTTTGTCAAAAGACATTGATACTCCTTTTTGTGTTTTTCAAAGGGTTATATTTTACTCATAACCTTGGTTGCAATACTCTCAAAAAATCATTACTTCAAGCAAAGAAAAATACAAAATTAAGTATTGAAATTTATTTTGTTGTAACCAAATGTAATAGTATTGATGGGGAGCTGATTTTTTATTTACACTTTGAACTCAATTTTACTCTCCAATAGATCCCTTAATAGCGATAAAGTAAAGGATTTATTTTCATTTCTAATAAAAGAAAATATTGATTTAACCTTTGAAAAAATTTAAGATATTTTTGTAAAGAGAATATTTCCCACCCCCCATGGGAAGATTAGAGTTTTTTTGCTATTTCCACGATATGCTCTGCACTAAATCCAAAATACTCAAATAGCTCATCCCCCTTGCCAGATTCTCCAAAGCCTCTCATTGCTATGACTTCTTTGGCGTATTTATACCACTCAAAACCTCTTGAAGCTTCAATCGCTATGGTGATCTCACGATTACTTAGCACATCTTCTTGATAAGCCTTCTCTTGTTTTTCAAATAGCTCAAGACAAGGCATACTGACCACTCGCACTTTTTTACCCTGCTCTTCTAGTTTTTTGGCTGCCTTAAGTGCAATGCTCACTTCAGAACCTGTTGCTAGGAGGATAATATCTGGATTTTCACATTCTTTGATTGCATATCCTCCTCTCTGCACTTTTGCTCTCTCAACAGGAGGAAGAACCTCAAGATTTTGACGACTTAACACAAAGGCACTGGGGGCTTTTAGCTCTAGGGCTACTTGGGCACAAGCGATATTTTCATTAGCATCTGCTGGACGGAAAACATAAAGGTTTGGCATAGAGCGGAAATGTGAGAGTTGCTCGATGGGTTGATGAGTAGCACCATCCTCTCCTACTCCGATACTATCGTGAGTCCAAATATAAAACACTTGAGAGCTCATAATACTTGCCACTCTCACACTTGGCGCCATATAATCACTAAAAACAAAGAATGTTGCACAATAAGGCAAGAAAAGCCCATAGTTTGCAATCCCATTACAAATCGCTCCCATTGCATGCTCTCGCACCCCAAAATGTAGATTTCTTCCCTTAGGGAAATCTCCCTCACCAGCTAAGATTGTATTGTTTGATGGACCCAAATCTGCACTTCCACCCAAAAATCCACAATGAATCTTTGCAATAGCATTTAAAATCTCTCCATTGCTAACCCTTGTAGCAATCTTTTTGCCTACCTCAAAGCTTGGATAAACAATTTTGGAGAAATCAGGATTTTTGATCTCTTCTATCTTTGCTTTCTGCTCTACACTCAAAGAATTTTCCCATTTTGCATACGCCTCCTCACCTTTAGAGATGATTTGCTCAAATGCACTTTTTACCTCAGGAAGAACTACAAAACTCTCTTTTGGATCAAGTCCTAAAGCTTTCTTGCTCTCCTCTATCACGCTCTCTCCTAGAGGGGCTCCATGGGTTTTGTGACTCCCCTCCATTCCACATGCATTTTTTCCAATCGTTGTGTGAGCGATGATAAGCGAGGGCTTATCTGAAGCTTTGGCATTTTTGAGTGCAGTATCAATGCTTGAGAAATTATGTCCATCGCATTCAAACACATCAAATCCTTGAGAGTTAAATCGCTCTTTGATACTCTCGCTCAACGCAATTTGAGTATCCCCCTCAATTGTGATTTTGTTACTATCATAGATAAGAATAAGATTGCTTAGCTTATGATGTCCTGCAAGAGAGCAAGCCTCATAGCTTATCCCCTCTTCCAAATCCCCATCTCCACAAAGACAATACACATTGTGATTGATCGCATTTTCACCCAAAAGATTCTTAGCATACGCACTTGCCATGGCAAATCCCACAGCATTTCCAATCCCTTGTCCCAAAGGACCTGTTGTAATCTCCACTCCGTGAGTATGCCCAAACTCTGGATGTCCTGGGGTTTTGCTTCCAAGCTGACGAAAGTTTTTGAGATCTTCAATGCTCACATCAAATCCCCACAAATGAAGCAGTGAATACACCAATGCTGAGCAATGCCCTCCACTAAAGACAACTCGATCACGATTAAGCCAAGAGCTTCTAGTAGGAGTGAGATTGAGATGTTGAGTAAGTATGACTGCGATATCAGCCAATCCCATAGGGGCACCTGGATGTCCGCTATTTGCCTTTTGCACCATATCAGCAGATAAGAATCTAATCGTATTTGCCATTGCTTCTAAATGATTTTGCATATTTTCTCCTTGAAGTTTTAAAGATTAAATTTTACATTTTTTATGCATTAGTGCAGAGCTTTTGATCTAAGCCCTCGCAGATTCTCATCCCAAAAAGCACAATAAACCACGAAATATAAATCCATAACATTGCAAAAAGCACAAAAGAGATGGATCCATAGATTGAGGTATAAGACTGGTTGTAAGCCACATAATATACAAATACCCACTTAGCAATATTCCATGCCAAAGAGGTAAGAGCAGAGGCGATAAGAAGGGATTTAATAGCGATTTCTTTGTTGGAAGAGATTTTAAAAAGTATCAAAAACATCACCCACCCTGTAAGTAATGGCGAGAAAGGGAGTAAAACACTTAGCACTCCACTCCCCTCCCACAAATCTTTGAGTTGAAATGCAAAATAAAATGACACCCCCAAAACCAAAGGAAAAAGAGTAATAAGCGTCCAATACAGTGAAAGAGAACCAAAAAAGCTTCTAGGTTTTGAGTTGAACATCTTAGAGGTGATGTATTCATAGTTTCTAAAAAACATAATTGAAGTAAAAAGAATATACACAAACCCTATAATCCCCATTTTAGAACTATGCTCAATTAGCGGATCAATCCACGCAGAAATCATCTCAATATGCGTAGGAAGCACATTGGAGAGGATGATTTCTTTAAATTTGCCAAACTTCTCTTGAAAATTGGGGAGCAAAAAGAGAATAGAAAACACGATCAAAAGCAAAGGAATAAGGGCAAAAATCGTATAAAAACTTAAAGATGAAGCATAGACAAAAAGCTCATCTTCATGAGTGAGAAAGTTGTAAATCTGCCAAAAACGCTCTTTGAGATTTTTAAGATTCATTCCCTGCACTCTTTGGCAATCTTCAATCCATATCCCTCAAGCATTGATACACCCCTTTTTGCCTCAATAACTCCCAGTCCATAGCTTTTTAGCATATCCAAATCCCTCTTAGGACTTTCTCCAGTAGTGGTAAGATAATTCCCCAGCACAATAGCATCAATGCCTGAATCAAACATGCACTTTTGATTTTCTCCAAACACCACTTCTCTCCCTCCAGCAATCATCAACCTTGCATGAGGCAAATATTCGCGAGAGAGAGTAATACACTCTAGGGCTTCTTGCACGCTCATTTTCTCCTGCTTGATGGGAAGATTGGGGTTGGGGATGAAGAAATTGATAGGCATTGAGTGAGGAGAAAGCTCTCTGAGGGCTTTAAGAAGTTCTATGCGATGATTCCACCCCTCCCCTAGTCCAAAAATCCCTCCACTACAAAGCCCAAGATCAGCTCTTAGTGCATTTTCACAAGTCTCAAACCTCTCCTCCCAAGTGTGAGTGGTGCAAATTTGTGAGAAAAAGCTTTGAGCAGTTTCTAAGTTGTGGTTGTAGCTATCAATACCGCTTTTTTTGAGATATTTGAGTTTATCTAGATCTGCTCGACCGCAACAAGCAATCAGATGAATATCTGAAATTTCTTTTTTCAACCCCATTGCTAAGGAAGCAATATATTCACATTTTTTCTCATCAAGTCCTCGTCCAGAGGTTACAAGACAAAATCCTACCATTCCGTATTTTTTAAGCTCTTTGGCTTCTTTGATAACTTCTTGAATATCCTTGTATTTGTAGCGTGGAACTCCAGTATCATATCTTGCACTCTGTGTGCAATATGAACAATCCTCACTGCACCCTCCACTGCTGACATTGCTAATGGAGCACAAAAAAATCTCTTTACTCATTCTCTCTTCCTTCTTCAAACTTTAAAAGTATTGTATCAATAAGCTCAAAAGATTCCCTTTTCTTTTTGCAGTATAATAAATAAAAATTTTTTTTAAGGATATAAAATGAAAATACTTTTAAGTGGAGGTTGTGGCTATATCGGATCTCATACAGCCTATGAGTTTTTGCTCAACACACAAGCAGAAATTATTTTGCTCGATAATCTCAGCACAGGGTTTAGAGAAACTTATGAGTATTTGCAAAAAAAGTTTCCTACTCGTGTGAGCTTCTTTGAAGCTTCGCTAGAGGAAGTAGATAAAATTGATGCGTTTCTAAGAGAAAATCATTTTGATTGCGTGATTCACTTTGCAGCCTCAATCATTGTAAGTGAATCAGTTGCGAACCCCCTTAAATATTATCTCAACAATACACTCAATACTACAAACCTCATCAATCTCTGCGTCAAAAATGGGATTAAGAACTTTATCTTTAGCTCCACTGCCGCTGTTTATGGAGAACCAGCCCACAATCCTGTAAGCGAAGACACCCCAACCTCTCCGATCAATCCTTATGGAAGCTCAAAACTTATGAGTGAATGGGTGCTTAGAGATACTGCACTTGCTCATGGCTTCAAATACATTGCTTTAAGATACTTTAATGTTGCAGGATCAAATGTGCATAATACTCCAGAGGAGCTTGCAAAAGCTGAAGGTTTGGGACAGAGAAGTTTGAATGCTACTCATCTCATCAAAGTTGCGAGTGAGTGTGCTATTGGAGTGCGAGAGAGTATGGGAATTTATGGAGATGACTATCCTACTGCTGATGGAACTTGCATTAGAGATTATTTGCATATCAATGATCTAGCAAGAGCACATTTAAGTGCTTATGAATATCTACTCAAAGAGCAAAAATGCAATATTTTTAATGTTGGTTACAACAAAGGCTATAGTGTCAAAGAAGTTGTAGAAACAATGAAAAAAGTTACAGGGATTGATTTTGAAGCCAAAATCTCTCCTCGTCGTGAAGGAGATCCTGCAATTCTAATTGCTGGGAATGAAAAGCTTCTTCAACACACTTCTTGGAAACCTCTCTATAATAACTTAGAGTTGATTTGCAAAAGCTCTTATGAGTGGGAAAAGAACTTAAGGAATA
Source organism: Candidatus Helicobacter avistercoris (assembly GCA_019115525.1). Classification (GTDB taxonomy): domain Bacteria; phylum Campylobacterota; class Campylobacteria; order Campylobacterales; family Helicobacteraceae; genus Helicobacter_G; species Helicobacter_G avistercoris. Next base: position 13,116 of record DXDJ01000079.1, read on the forward strand.
AAGCTTGAGTGCATACTTGCTCTTTGGTGGGGTTCTCTGCTCGCTTCTGCTCAATCTTTTTATTATTTGGGCTTCTAAAAAATTCAATCTTTTTGTTGATACATCCACAAGCAATAAACCTCAAAGATTCCATACTCTTCCAACACCTAGAGCTGGAGGGATTGGGATCTTTGCTCCATTTTTTTTCACTTCTCTCTCTTTGCTTCATACTCAATCAAGCTTTTTGTATGCGGTTTTATTGGGGGGGAGTTTGGTTTTTGCAAGTGGATTGATTGAGGATTTTAATGCATCTCTAAGTCCAAAAATACGCTTGTTCTTGCAATGCTTGGGAGGAGGAGTGTTTATCTATCTCTCTGACTTGTATCTCAAAAATCTTGGTTTTACAATCACCTTGCCTCCTTATATTGGCATCCCCTTTACACTCTTTGCCATTGTTGGGATCATCAATGCGATCAATATTATCGATGGTTTCAATGGGTTAGCTGGCGGAGTTGCTCTCCTTGCGACAAGTCTGATTGTTCTTTTGAGTGGAAATGGACTAGAGTTTATTCTCCTTCTCTCACTCATCGGAGGAATTGTAGGTTTTTTGCTTCTAAATTTCCCAAAAGGGAAAATCTTTTTAGGAGATGGGGGAGCATATTTTTTGGGCTTTGTTTTGGCAGTATTTCTAATATGGCTCACCCAAAACAAAAATCTAGAGATTAGTCCTTGGTTTGGAATAGGATTGCTCATCTATCCATTTTGGGAAGTTGTTTTCTCAATCTATCGTCGCAAATTCAAGTCAAAAACTTCAGCAATGCTTCCTGATAATCAACACTTCCACCAACTTCTTTTCTTAAAAACCCACAGTAATCCAAAGACAGCCTTTTATATTCTTATCTTTGTTGCTCCTTTTATGATTTATGCTTATATTTTTTGCCAAGATGAGAAAGCATTAGTGCTTGGAAGCATGATTTTTGTCACTATTTATTTTCTGCTTTATCAAAGATTGGTGCGTTTTAGGCTATTTTGCAAGAAATGATGGAACTTGCTCAAAAATACTCTTTTGATTGAATAAATTTTTTGCATCAAAAGGGTTTTTTTGCAGATTGGTATGACACTGTATGCATTGGGGGATCATTCCATGCTCTTTGCTCAATGAAGGATTTTGAAGCTTTGAGGGAGCATGACAAGAGAAGCAATCTTGCCCACATCCTCCCATTTCAATAGAATTCATTTTCTCTTCAGTATGGCAAGTCTTACACTCAATCATTGCTTTATGTCGCTCATCGTTTTTGTAATCAAGTTTTGCATGACAGCTTGCACAATCTCCAGTGCAAGAAAAAAGAGTGGAAAGAAACAAACCCAAAGCAATCAAAAATCTCAAACTCAAACCTTATTTTGTTTTTGTCTTTATATCAAAAAGCACTAAATACGCAAACCTCTTTTGCTAAGCTCTACAATCTTTCCATGATATCTTGCATAAATCTGAGCTAGAGAAACCGACTCATCATAGAGGCTAGATATATCACCCCATTGCAATCCGCCCACAAGCCAACTTTGAATCTCATCATACTCAAACATCTCAAAACCCAAACTTGCAAGCAATCTTTGCGTATAGCGATCGACCACCATCACTTCTCTCAAACACGCATAGTTTAAAATGCAATCCCTACTCTCACAACCAATACCTTTTTGAGAGAGTAACCACTCACTGCTCACCTCTTGAGAAAAATTCTTAAAATCTCCGAACTCACTTAGAATATTTTTTGAAAGAGTTACAAGACGCTTGGCTTTTTGGTTTGCAAATCCACTAGAGGTGATCAAAGAAGCAATCATCCTCTCATCACTGCAAGAAAGGGCGTGTAAATCAAATTCGCTGTGATTTTGCAGGATTTTTGCATTATGGAGATTTTGAAGAGATTTTTGCACATTCTCCCATTTTGTATTTTGTGTGAGAATCGCACCAACAACCACTTCAAAACTTCCATGATTTGGCCACCACCAACTTGGCGATTGATCTAAGAGATGAAGAGTTTTTAGACGAGAGAGTAAGTCAAAAGAATTTTCAATCTGCATTTTTCTACTTTATCCCCCCACCCCTTTTGGGGTTTAGGGAAGATCGTATTAAAAAACTTAGCTAAGAAGTCTTAGAATGTTTTGTTGCAATGCATTTGCTTGTGATAGTGCATAGCTACCAGATTGAGCAAGAATGCTGTATTTACTGAAGTCTGAAGATTCAGCAGCAAAATCAACATCTCTAATATTAGACTCAGCAGCCTTAACATTAACTTGAGTAATTGTGATATTGTCCATTGTACTTGTCATTTGATTTTGTACAGAACCCATATCCGCTCTAATCTTATCCAAAGTCTTTTGTGCAGATTCTGCAATGTTCATTACAACCATTGCACCAACCAAGCTTGTTACACCCGCACCAAGTGTGCTAGATCCACTTGCAATAACTGCATTATAGTTTCCACCAGCAGCAGATTTTACAGCAGCTCCAAACTCTCCAAGAACGCTTCTTAGGTTAACAGTAGACTCGGCAGCTTGTCCAATACCAAATCCAATTGCTCTAAAGTCAGATGCTCCAGAGAATCCAGGTGCAGAAATTACTTGAATATCTCTTGCATCAAGTCTTGTTAAAGACAATCTTCCATAGTTGCTTGAACCAGTTGCTAAAGTTTGTCCACCGTTAAGAGATGTAATGGCTGCATTTGCACCAGCATCAGCAGTTTTTACATAAATTCCTCTTCCATCGATTGTTCTGAGGTTAAGTCTTCCAAGATTATCTGTGAAAGCCTCAACTCCTGTATCAGATGTTGCAGCATTAATTGCAGCAATCAATCGTCCATCAGAATCGTTGTCTTTGATACCAATGATATCACCAAAGCTTACACCATTAATCTCCAATCCTTTGATGTCTCCAGCCTTAACTGCACCATCAGAAGTAGATTGAACATTTGCTTGAGCTCGAATTCCTGTTCGATCAGAGTTTTTGTTGATGACCTCTGCCAAAGCACCAAGACCAGTTCCAGCTGAGTGAGAAACGATTACACTCTCAAGAGTAACATCATTGACACCATCAGCTTGTCTAAAGGTCAAAGATACTTCACTTGCTCCAGATACATTTCCACCAGTTTCAATTCTAACTTGTCCGATCTTATCAGATGTCGTTGCACCAATTGTTGCACGAATTGTTTGGTTTGAATATGCACCAACTTGAAATTCTTTATTAGTAAATGCACCAGTGAGCAATGAAATTCCATTGTAACTAGTTGTGTTACCAATATTGTCAAGCCCTTGGATAAGGCGAGTAATGTCATTTTGGATTGCTTTTCTTGATTGAGCTGATTGACCATCTTGTGCAGCTTGTGCAGCTTTTACTTTGATAGTCTCCAAAATCTTAATTTGCTCATCCATCGCCTTATCAGCAATTTGAATCATTCCAATACCGTCATTTGCATTTCGGATTGCTTGACCCAAACTTGCAGCCTGTGCTCTAAGAGAATCGGCAATAACCATACCTGAAGCATCATCTGCTGCCTTGTTGATTCTCAAACCTGAGCTTAATTTCTCCAATGAACCTTTCAACTTACTTTGTGTAAAGGTTGATTGTGCGTGTGCATTCAATGCACTAATGTTTGTATTGACTTGAAAAGCCATGATAAACTCCTTTTTGTTTTTTAACCTAAACTTCCCTGTTTAGTGATGAGAATATCGGAGACTTTCTTTTTTTCTAAAGAGTTTTTTTGTAATTTTTGTTTAGAAATAAATAAAAATAAATGAAGAAATAGAAGGAAACCTCCCTAAGGGGGAGGAAAAGTGCTTACTTTGCACCTTTTGGAGGCATAAATGCTGTAAGTTTTGGAGCTTTGCCTTTGTATTTTTCAATGTTAGCCATTGCAGTATTTGCAATATTTGCATCTGCAAGCTCACTTGTTGGGATATCGATTGTAAGCACGTTAGCATTACCATTCTTGCATAGGCTTCCCTCTTTTCCTGGATTCTCAGGATCATACCAAGCACCCTCATAAATTCGGATTACACCTTTTGGAACAATATTGCTTACAACTGCACCAGCAAGGATTTGTCCTCTTGCATTAAATACTCTTACAATATCACCATTTTTGATCCCCTTAGCTTTTGCATCAGCAGGGTTGATCCAAATTGGCTCACGATCTGCAACAGCATATTGTTTTCTTAGACTTGTATTGCTAAGTTGTGAGTGAAGTCTAAGGCTTGGGTGTGGGCTAACAAGCGCAAACTCAGCTGGTTTGTTTTTCATACCAATCCACTCAATTGGCTCAAACCATTGTGGGTATGCACCGCAATCTTTATATCCCATTTTTGCAATTGTCTCAGAGTAGATTTCAATCTTACCACTTGGAGTTCCTAGAGGATTGAGGATTGGATCTTCTCTGAAATCTCCATATCTTACAAACTCTTCGCCCTCGGGTGTTGGAGCAAATGTAAGAGGTTTGTTTGCATTCCAGAATGTTGCAAAGTCAGGCATTTCATTTCCATCAGCCATCAAAGCACCAGCTTGTTTTGCTTGATTGTAAGCAACATTGTAGAACTCCTCAAGCCATTGCATTTCGCTCTTGCCCTCAGTGTATTGCTCACCAAATCCAGCTGCTTTTGCAAGGTCAGCAAATACTTCATAATCATGCTTGCTCTTTGGCATTCTAGCTACAACTTGTTTCATTGGGTTGATATTGAGGTTACTGTAATCCCCACTCATTGTGAGATCGTTTCTCTCATAAGGAGTTGTGATAGGGAATACAATATCTGCCATTTTTGCTGTTGGTGTCCAATACATATCATGAACGATTACTGTGCTAGGCTTTTTCCAAGCTTTTACAAGCAAGTTTGTGTCTTGATGATGTACAAATGGGTTACCACCTACCCAATAAACTAGATCAATGTCAGGATATGTGATTTTTCTTCCATTGTAATCAATTGCTTTTCCAGGGTTAAGCAAACAATCTGCAATTCTTGCAACAGGGATTGCTGTTGAAGATCCATCATTTAGCCACTCTTGACCTCCACCACTTGCTTTTCCTACTGTGATACCACCAATTACAGGAGCATTTGTTGTTGGGCTTCCACCATTTGCATAGTGATAGCTGATACCAAATCCACCACCAGGAAGACCGATTTGTCCGATTGCACTTGCAAGAGCTACTGCCATCCAGTGAACTTGCTCACCGTGGTGTTGTCTTTGCATATTGTAACCTGTCATAAGCATTGTTCTATTTTCGAAGAATACTTTTGCAAGTTCTTTGATTTTTTTCTCGCTGATTCCTGAAATCTTAGAAGCCCACTTAGCATCTTTAACAGTTTTATCACCAGTTTTTCCCATAACATAGTCTGCAAACTTATCAAACCCTTCTGTATAAGTTTCAATAAATTCTTTATCATACTTGCCTGTGCTTAGCATTGTATGGATAATTCCAAGCATCAAAGCCACGTCTGTATTTGGCTTAGGTGATAGCCACTCAGCTTTCTTGCCATAGAACTCAACTGTATTACTCTTAATTGGGTCAATGATGATGATTTTTTTACCACTGTTTTTGAGCTTTGTGAAATACTCAAGTCCTACACCATCATTTGAAGTCCATGCAATTCTTAGTGTATCCATTGGGTTTGCTCCCCAAATTACTACAACTTTTGAGTGTTGCATAATTAAAGGCCAAGAAGTTTGTTGCTCATAAGTCTCTAGTGTTCCCATTACGTGAGGCATAATCACTTGAGCAGCACCAGCTGAATAATCACCCAAACCTCCTACAAATCCACCACCCATAGTGAGGTATCGGTGCAATAGTGTTCTAGCATTATGCAAGTTTCCACTTGACTTCCATCCATAAGAACCACCATAGATTCCATTTGCACCTTTTTCTTTTCTTACTCTTGCTACTTCATCAGCTACAAGTTTGATTGCTTGCTCATAGCTTACTTCTACCCACTCATCTGCACCTCTAAGCTCTCTATTGTTGGCTTTTTTCTCAAGATAGCTTTTTCTAACCATTGGAGCCTTGATACGATTGGTTCTTTTGCCATCCACCAAATCAGCAGTTACACTTTGAAGTGGGTTATACACCATTCCATCAAATGCATTCCCACTTTTAACAATCTTTCCATTCTTAACGCTAATTTTTAAAGCACCCCAGTGAGCTGCTGTATAAACCTCACCATTAAGCACCAAATCTGTGCTAAATTTGTTAGCTCCTGCAGCCAAAAGAGTGCTTTTATCTACCAATTGACTTACAAATGGGATAGTGGCAAAAAGCCCTGCATATTTAAGAAGGTTTCTTCTATTTGTATCGACTGTTTTCATATTTTTACTCCTTTATTGCATATCTTTTGCATTTTTTTGCAAATACTCAATTACAAGTTGATAGTCTTTTTTGTCAATTCCTGTTCTTCCTGCCATCGATTTAAACATACTTGGCCATTGATTTGCACTAAATTCTTTTTCTGGGTGAAGCCCATGACACATAGAGCAGTTTTGTGAGAAAAGATCTTTTGCTTTTGCATAAAGAGGCGCTACATCAGAAGTTAGATCTGTTTTATCTGTCCAAGCTGTTACACTGACTTTTTCATAAGTTTTTCCATCAACAATTTCTGAACCATTCTTTTTGAATTCAACCCCTGATTTCCCATCAAATCCAGCATTAAGGATTCGCTTTCCAGCAACATAATAAATCGCGGGTTTTCCAGCATCTTGATAACCGCTAATTGAAACCAAAACACGATTTCCCTCTTCTTTTAGAATCTCTACTTCTGCTGTTGGAAGTAGTTTTCCAATTACTTTTTTGCTTGTTGCATCTGCATAAAGTGGCTTGACTGTTGTAGCATACTGACCTGCAAAAAGTGAAGCACTCAGTAATGCAGAAAGAGTTAAAACTCTAGTAAACATAGTCACTCCTGTTTTTAAATTTAGAACCCAAATCAAGCTCTATGGCAAAAATTATAGTAGTCGATATTTTTGAAAAAACTCTTGCCGTTATACAAATTTTTATACAACGCGATAAAAGAAAAAATTTTAGATACTTTTATTAAAAAATGCTGATTTGTTTTTATCAAAAGATTCCGTATTTATGGGGATTACAATCAAAGTGTTACCTTTTGCAACATTTAAGAATTTCCCCCTATTTTTTGACTTATTTGTCTTAAATCTCTCTCTTTTTTTGGGTTTTATACTAGCCCTATAAGCTTTTTTGCTCTTTCATAAGTTGCTTTTGCGATTGGCTCAACATTGTCCTTGCCCTCAGCCAATACATTTTTGAGATAATTCTCATCTGCCCTAAGCTTGGCATACTCTGCCTGAATTGGTGCTAGAGAGCTGATCACACACTCCGCAATCGTAGTCTTTAGCACCCCATAACCCTTGCCATCAAACTCTTGAGTGATCGCCTCTCGAGACTTGTTTGAAAAAATCTCATAAATACTCAAAAGATTATAAATCGCCTTTCTCTCAGGATCAAACTCAATACTTGTAAGCGAATCTGTCGTGGCTTTTTTGAATTTTCTCATAATCTCCTCAGGTGTATCAAGCACAAAAACTGCATGATTGCTTGCAGGATTGGATTTGCTCATTTTGCTCTCTGGATCATCAAGCCCCATAATCCTTGCTCCCACTTTGGCAATCAGTGGCTCAGGGATCTTAAAACACTCACCAAAATCACGGTTAAATTTCTGTGCGACATTGCGAGTAAGCTCAAGATGTTGTTTTTGATCCTCTCCTACTGGAACAAAATCAGTTTGATAAAGCAAAATATCACTTGCCATCAATGCAGGATAGTTAAATAAACCTACATTGATGTTTTTTGGATTCTTTTTGCTTTTGTCTTTAAACTGCGTCATTCGCTCCATTTCACCCATTGCGATATTGCAATCAAGAATCCAAGCAAGGGCTGGATGATAGTCGATCTCACTTTGAATAAAAAGACTTGATTTTTTAGGATCAATCCCACAGGCAAGAAGTAAGGCTGCCATATCATAGCTTTGTTCTCTTAGAAGTTTGGGGTCTTGATAAGTTGTGATTGCGTGAGAATTGACTACACAGAAAATATTTTCATACTCATCTTGACTTGCCACCCATCGCTTCACTGCTCCAATATAATTTCCAATCGTCATTTTTCCTGTTGGCTGAATCCCTGAAAAAACTCTTTTCTTCATCTATGCTCCTTTTTGGGTTTTCCTATTATATTGATACTCTCATATTCAATTTTTCCATCAAAATTCAACATTTTCTTAGCTCTTTTAAAATCCAAAATCCCACCTCCTAGCACTCCACTCTTTTTTAGGTGAGCCAAACTCTCTTTGGGGGTAGAAAACTCTAGCTCCACTCTTGAGCGATAAAGCTCTCCATCAAAACACTCTTGCAAAAACTCTTCGATCTCTTGACTTGTAGGCAGGGGTGAAGTAGTGTTTAAAAATGAGTGCAAACTTTTAAGGCTTGAAGCACTCATAATACTTAGTGCCACAAAATGAGTTTTTTGAGCAATAAGTGAGAGTGTTTTTTTTAACGAATGCGACCATTGCAAAGCCGAACTTGATAGAAGAAGATCAAAACTCACTTCGCTCCTAAGCAAAAAATCATCAAAATCTTGACAAAAAAGCTTGACTTTGCTGTGAGCAGGAAAAGTTTTTAGCATAGATTGTGAAATATCACACGCCAAAAATTGCTCAAAGCTCACTTGATTTTTTGCCAACTCTTCAAACACTTCTCCCCCTCCACATCCAAGCTCAGCAATCAATGCATAATGAGTTCTATCAAGTCGGCTTAAAAGCTTCTTGATAAAGATTCTTTGAGCAATGGCTGAATGATGATAAGTTTGAGCTTGAGTATCAAAAGAGAAAAAACGCATCGCTTTCATTCTTTGGTTTATTTGTTTTTATACCACAAAGGCAATAAAAGCAAAATTATAATCTAAAGTTTTTGGTAAAATCACAAATTCAAGTTATTTTATCCCTAAGGATTTTTATTATGGTTTCTGTATTATTTATTACCCAGATTGTTTTGGCAATTTTTATCACAATCTTGGTTTTACTTCAAAAAAGCTCAAGTGGGGGACTTGTAAATTATAGTGGAAGTAATGAGAGTGTTTTTGGTGCAAAGGGAGCAAATGGATTTTTGGTAAAAGTTACTTTGGTTTTTGGTGCTTTATTTCTAGCAAATACCATTGCACTAAGCTACTTCTATATCAAAGGAACGCAAAAAAGCATTATGGCTGAGATGCCTGCACTTACTCCATCTCAAG
>DXDJ01000010.1 GCA_019115525.1 Candidatus Helicobacter avistercoris
CCCCTTTTTTTTACAAAAAATATCTCTTATACTTCTGCATTTCAAAAGGTGTAACTATGGCTTATACAATCATTGAAGTGGAAAAACTCACGGGGATCTCCTCACACACTCTAAGATTTTGGGCAAAAAGATAGAAATCAGCTCAAAAGGCTATGAAGATGGGAGTTTCCAACCCTATGAGTTCAAACGCCATGCAGTAGGAGAGAGAGATGTATTGATTGAAATCCTATATGCAGGGATTTGCCATAGTGATATTCACACAGCAAGAGGAGAGTGGGGAGAGGTGAGCTATCCGCTTGTGCCAGGGCATGAGATCGCAGGAAGAGTGATTGGAGTGGGAAGCAAGGTAGCAAAGGTAAGGGTGGGAGATCTAGTGGGAGTGGGTTGTATGGTAAATTCTTGCCAAACTTGCTCAACTTGCTCAACTTGCTCAACTTGCTCAACTTGCTCAAGTGGAGAGGAGCAGTTTTGTGAAGAGGGGAAAACAGTCTATACCTATGCTTCAAAAGATGTTTTTCACGGAGGAGCTCTCACTCAAGGAGGTTATTCAAACAATATCGTTGTAGATGAGCATTTTATCATCAAGATTCCCAATCACGCAGAACTTGAAAAAATCGCTCCTTTGCTTTGTGCAGGAATTACAACTTACTCACCACTTAGGAGAGCAAATATCAAAGAGGGTGATGAAGTGGCAATCGTGGGCTTTGGAGGATTGGGGCACATGGCAGTGCAATATGCTAAGAGCTTTGGAGCCAATGTCAGTGTTTTTGCTACAAGTGAGAGCAAAAGGGATTTGGCTTTTAGCCTAGGAGCCAAGCATTTCTATAATGTCAAAAACTCTGAAGAAATGCAGGGCTTAAATAATCGCTTTAGCTTTATCCTAAGCACTGTGGCTTCAAGCTATGAGATCACAGAGTATACAAAAATGCTAAAAGTAGATGGGGAAATAGTGATTGTAGGAGTGCCCTCACTTACAAACCCTGCAACACTTGATGCTACATCTTTAATCTGGAGCTTTAGACGCAAGGTTTCTTCTTCGCTCATTGGAGGAATTAAAGAAACTCAAGAAATGGTGGATTATTCTGTTGAGAAGGGAATCTATCCGATGATTGAGATGATCAATATTGATGAGCTAGATCAAGCTTATGAGCGAGTGTTAAAAAGTGATGTGCTCTTTAGATTTGTTATTGATATGAAAAGCTTGAAGTAAATTGAGGGGGTTATTGGTGGCCCCCTCCCCTTGACACCCACTCTCTCATTCTCTACAATCACATTTTTATTTTGGAGTATGTGATGAAAAATATTGCAATCTTATGCGACAGTAATCCAGTAACCAAGCCCCGCCCTACTCGACTGATTGGGATGCTACAAGATTCTTATAATCTCTTTGTATTTGGCAAAGAATGTTCTCCCATACAAGGAGTACAAACCTTTTCCTTTCCCCCTAGCAAAAGTGCAAGTCAAAGGAGTGCAAAAGAGCAAGAAGAGCTTGAGCTTGCTTGCAAAAACAAAGACTTTGATAAGCTTCTTTACACTCTCAATCGCCTAGTGCTAAAAAAATCCCTCCTAAGCCTTCAAACTCTTGATTTACTCATTGTTGAGGATATTACTCTTTTGCCATTTGCACTAGAGTACAAAGACAAGCACCCTCAAGCCAAGGTTATGATTGACTTGAGGGAATACTATCCATTGGAGTATGAGAATGATTTGAGATGGTTAGAGACTTTTGGAGCGTTTTTTGAATATCTTTGTTCAACCTTTTTGCCTCAAGTAGATCACGCACTTTGTGTAAGTGAGGGGATAGCACAAAAGTATCAAGAAGTTTATGGAATCTACCCCACACTCTTCCTCTCTCTTCCACCCTACTCTTCACTCTCTCCATCTAAAAACACAAAAATAGAGCTCATCTATCACGGACTTATTAGCCCTGATCGCGAGAGTTTCAATCTCCTAGAAATTGCTAGAGAATTAAAGGATGGAATTAGGCTTAACCTCATCACTCTTAGCAATCATCTCTCTTTTTTGCAAGATTTCTATTCTCAAGCCCAAAAAATCCCATCCATTCGACTTCATCAAGCCCAAAAACTAGAAGAGATTATCCCTTTTACAAATGCCTTTGATTTGGGGCTTATCACTCTAAAACCCAATGGATTCAACAACACTCACGCTCTGCCCAATAAATTCTTTGAATACATTCAAGCGCGTCTTGGTGTGATTAGCACACCTCTCCCCTCAATTACGCCATTGATAAAAAAATATGGAATTGGAAAAGTCTCAAAAGATTTTCATACCCAAAGTCTTATAGAGCTTATAAACTCGCTTGATTTAAAAGAAATCAAAACCTTCAAAAACAACGCTGATATTGCAAGCCAAACACTCAATACACAAGAAAATCAAAAAAAGATTTCAAATCTCATTGCAAAACTATTAGGAGAAAAAAATGATTTGGCTTGATATTACCGATCCAAAATATGTCCTCTTTTTCAAAGAAATGCTTCCTTTGCTCAAAAATCTTGATGAAGTGCTTATTACTACAAGGGGAAATGAGGGATACAGCGAAACTCATCGTCTTTTAGAGCTTTTTGGTATTGAGGCGTATTGTATTGGAGGATATGGGGGAGCAAGCAAGCTAGGAAAACTTCAAGCAAGACTGCAAAGACAAAAAGATTTCCTTGCATTATTTGAAAAAATAGGGGAGATCCCGCGTTTGTTTATCACTGGGGCAAGCGTAGAGGGAGTGCAAACTGCTTATGGATTAGGAATCCCTGTTGTCAATTTTGCTGACACTCCTATTGCTGGACACCATTTTTCTCTAAAGGATATTACCATTCTCTCTCGTCTTACTCTCCCTCTCTCCTCGCTTGTATTCCGCCCCTTTGTTGTTCCAAGTGAATGCTATGAAGCAATGGGACTAAAAAAGGAGAATATCATTCCCTATGATTTTATTGATGTAGCTCTATGGCTTAAGGACTTGAAAGCAGGAAGAGATTTTAGGGAGATATTGGGATTAGATACAAGTAAGCCTACAATCCTAGTGCGTGAAGAAGAATACAAAGCTCATTATGTTAAAGAGAAATTACCCATCATTTATGAGAGTGTTCACCTGCTATCCAAAGAGCTTGAATGCAATATTGTGATTATGCCACGATATGAGAGTGAGGGGCTATTTCAAGAATTTAGTGGAATAAAAAATGTCCATATCTTAGAGAGAAAGCTTGAGCCTTGTGAGTTTTACCCATATATTGATCTGCTCATTGGCGGAGGAGGAACTATGAATCTAGAGAGTTGCTATCTTGGGATACCTACAATCTCTACTCGCTCGCTTCTGCTTTTTCATGATATATATCTGCTTCAAAACTCCCTTATGCATCATGTCAAAAATGCTCAAGAAGTGCTATCTCTAAGCAAGGAGATTCTCAAAGATTTCTCTGCATCTCATCGTGTATTAACTCCAAATATTGCATTGTTTGAACCCCAAAGAGCAGGTTTTGAGGAAATTATAAAAATCATAGAAAAAAGGTTTTATGATGCACACACTTCCTAGAAAAGAATCTTATAGAGAGTTTTGCTCCAAAATTGCTCCTAGCAAACATCCCTTTTTGGGTATCACTCTGCCTATTTTGCATCACTATTCTCGCTCTCTCTCTGCCAAAGAGAAAAAAGATTGGCTCAAAAAGATTCCTCACGATCTCAAAAACGCAGAAGAGGGATTGGTAGCAGGAGATATTCTCTCAATAGAGCTAAAAACTACTCCCACTCTTTTATGGTGGGATCTAGCACTAGAGTATCTGCAATGGTGTGATAGCTGGAATTATATTGATAATCTCTTTTGTGCCATTAAGTGGATTAAGATCCAAAAATACTCTGCAATTTATCAAGAGCTAAACCTTCTCTTGCTCAAAGGACTTGATTCACATCACCCCTTTGTTTTGCGCTTTGTCATCCTCACACTCTCTCGCTATTATCCTCAAAATCACTAGATTTTGCTAAAAAGATTTGAAGATTTTAGCGATACTAATGAGTATTACCTAAAAATGGGGATTGCTTGGGCATTGAGTGAAATGTATTTGGGGCATGAAGAGATGATTTATTCTTTTTTAGAAAAGAAAACTTTATCTCCTTGGATTTTTTCACAAACTATCAGCAAAATCATTTCTAGCAAACAGGTCAGTCCTCTTTTGAAAGAAAAAATCAAGAAACTAAGGAAAGCAAAATGAGTCATAGCCAACAACTTGTTTCACTAGAAGCTTCTGCAGGAAGCGGAAAGACTTATAGCCTAGCTCTGCGTTATGTATATCTTCTTCTTGAGGGGGCAAGGGTAGAAGAGATCCTCACGCTTACTTTCACAAAAAAAGCCGTCAAAGAAATGAGTGAAAGGATTGCAAAATTTCTTGAAATCCTAGCCTCAGCACACCATCCCCAACACAAAGAACTCATAGCAAGTTTGCATCAAACCTATGGCATACAAGAGGATCAAATCAAAAAAAATGCACAAAAACTTCTAAAAAATTTTTATACCTCTACCCCCAAAATTATGACTATTGATGCGTTTTTCAATTCTATTGTTAAGCGATTTTGCTGGTATATGGGCGTTGCACAAAACTTCTCTCTTGGTCGCTTGAATGAAGAGGAAATCTATGAGCATTTTCTCTCTACACTGCAAGAAGATCAAAAAGACTTTTTGCTCACTCTCTGTCTCTTACACAAGCGTTCAATCTCTAGCATTCTTAGCATGATCCATTCTGTCAACATCAATTATCCCGAAAGCTTTAAAGCTCCTATTTATGGGGATTTAGAAGAAGTAAAATCAAAAATTCTTCAAGAGGCTCAAAAGATTGTTGATATGATTCTCTCCCACCCCAAAGCTTCTGATACTGGAAAGAAATATGCTCCTTTTGGTGATTTTGATCATCTTTTGGATAAAACTTGGATCACTGCTGGGGAAAAATATCGCTACTTTAGTAGCATGAAGCTCTCTGCTGAAGTTTTTGAATCCCTTAAATCATTGCTAAAAGAATATTTTGCCCTGCAAGAGAGTGCTTTTTTGGGCGTGATTGAGCAATTTTGTTTTCTATATGATTTGAGCAAAAACACAATCATCAAAAAACAAAATATGCTTGACTTCTCTGACATCACGCAAAAATGCTATGAGCTCTTATGCAAAAACAAAATTGCCTCAGATTTTTTCTATTTTCGCCTAGATGAGAAAATCTCTCACATCCTTCTTGATGAATTTCAAGATACAAGCGTATTGCAATACAAAATCCTCTATCCGCTTATTGAAGAGATTTGCTCGGGAAATGGCAGGATTGGGGAGAGGAGTTTTTTTGTAGTAGGAGATAAAAAACAAAGTATTTATAGTTTTAGGGGAGGAGAGGGGAGATTGATGGGGGATGTGAGGGAGAATTTTTCACTTTTACAAAATGCACTTGATACAAATTATCGTAGTGAAGAGGTGATTGTAGAGTTTGTCAATGAGGTTTTTTCCTCATGTATGAGTGGATATGTCAAGCAACATTCCAAAAAAAAGGGGGGATATGTCAAGATCTTTCCACAAATCACTTTTGAAGAAAGTGTTGATAACAAAGCATTGATCTTTGATCAGATTCACAAAACCATCAAAACTCTTCTGCAAAATGGAGCAAAACTAGAAGAAATCGCGATTGTTTGTTTCAACAATCAAGAAGTCCTAGAAGTCGGAGATTTTCTAAAAAAATACTATGAAAATATCACAACAGAGGAGAGTATTTGTCTAGATAAAAAGCGAGATGCTCAGATCTTGCTCAATGCCCTGCACTGCTCTCTTCATCCTCAAGATTCAAACTCTCTAGCTTTCTGCAATCTTGCCAAACTCTTAGGAGAGAGGATTGATTTTGCTCCTCCATTTGTTCCTTGGGTCAATCAAAGTATTGAAGATTTTATTTATCAAAGTATCAAGCTCTATTCTCTAAATTCCCTCGAAGCCCAAAAAGTTCTAGAAATCGCATGTGAAAGCAAAAATATAGAAGAATTTATCTCTGCAGTAGAAAGCTTTAGCAATTTGGAAGAAGAAAAACAAGGTCTAAGAATCCTAACCATTCACAAGTCCAAAGGCCTTGAGTTCCCTCACCTTATTGTTTTGGACAAAATGGGTGCTAAGGGGGGAGGAGATCATCCACTCTTCTGCCACTATGATGAAAATCTCAAAGGATCTCTCTATCTCAATTCCAAATTACGAAAAAATTTTGATGAAATCTATGCCTATGTCCAAGATATCAAGGCACAAAAAGAAGAGCAAGAGAGAAAAAATGTGCTGTATGTCGCTCTTACACGAGCAATCAAAAGTCTTTGGATTATGCCTTTTCATCCCATTAGAGCCAAGAGTGAGTTTATAAGCATTGGCTTAGTTGATGAGAATGGGGATTTGCTTAAAAAAAGTGAATATGGCAAACTTGAAATCACTCCATCCCCTATCAACTCATCATCCCCAGCTCCACTAGAAATTGTCAAGCAGAAGGATTTTGGTCGTCAAGAAAGCTTTATCAAACACAAAGAAAAAATCTACAAGCCCAATCATATTCCATCCATCAAACGAGGGGATGCATTTCATAAGGCTTTGGAACTTTTTTTGGGTTATCAATGCCCTATTGAAAAAGTTCGAGAATATTTGAAAAATCACTATGGAATCTATCTTAATGCTGAAGAAAAAGATAGAATTTTGGAGTCTTTGCAAAAAATTTCATTACTTTTTGTCCAAAAATTTCATTTTAATGAGCTAAAAACAGAAATTTCTTTTATGGTTGAAAATAAACTTTATAGAATAGATTGTCTTTTGCTCTGTAAAGATGAAAATCAAAATGTAAAAAAAGCCATTGTTATAGATTACAAAAGTGGTGGTGAGAGCAAAATTTATGAAGAACAAGTCAAGTATTATGCGAATTTTGTCAAGACTAAATACCCTCAAGCCGAGGTTGAAAGCTACTTGATGTATCAGCAAAATCTTGAGTTGTATCAAATCTAAAAGGAGTTTTTATGTTTGCAATGATTAAAAAGTTTGTTCAAATGGAGAGCTTTGGAGGGATTCTTCTCTTCTTTTCTGCTCTTCTTGCGATGGTTGTCGCCAATAGTCCTATTGGACATTGGTATTTTGATTTATGGGAGCAAAAGCTTGGCTTTAGTTATGGGGATCACTTTTTGGGCTTTAGTTTGCACCTTTGGGTTAATGATGTTTTGATGAGCTTCTTTTTCCTTATGGTGGGCTTGGAAATTAAGCGTGAGTTCCTTTATGGAGGACTTTCAGGATTCAAAAAGGCCGCTTTTCCTGCAATTGCCGCACTTGGAGGAATGATTTTCCCAGCGATCATCTACCTTGCTTTCAATCTTGGCACTTCAACAGCTCATGGTTTTGGAATCCCAATGGCAACAGATATTGCTTTTGCTCTAGGAGTGGTTTTGTTATTGGGCAAGAGAGTGCCTGCTTCATTGAAGCTTTTTTTGGTAACACTTGCTGTTGTAGATGATTTGGGTGCGATTGTTGTTATTGCAATCTTTTATAGCAGTGGGATTGCCTCATTTTGGCTTCTGTGCTCAGCTTTCTTAGTTGGTATTCTTGTTGCACTCAACTATGCTGGAGTTCGCTCTTTGATTCCCTATCTTCTTGTTGGTGTAATTCTTTGGTTTTGTGTCCATGAAAGCGGTATCCACGCCACAATTTCAGCAGTCATTCTAGCTTTCTGTATCCCCACAGAACCAAAAATGCAAACCAAAAATTTCACAGAAAAAATGGAAAAAGAGATTGAGCATTTCACTCATAGCGATAAAGAAAGAGCAAATATTCTTCTTAGTGATGAGCAAATTCATCAAATTGAAAAAATGAAAGAAGCAATCAGCAAAGTACAAAGCCCTCTCTCAAAACTTGAGCATTTTTTGCATTCCTATTCTACTTATTTGATTATGCCTCTTTTTGCCTTTGCAAATGCTGGAGTAGAGATTGCTGGAGGAAGTATTGATTCTACAACTAGTCATATTGTTTATGGTGTAGGATTGGGATTGATTATAGGCAAGCCTATTGGAATCTTAGTTTTAACATTCTTGTGTGAAAAACTTGGGATCGCCTCACGCCCAGATCATCTCTCTTGGGGATGTATCCTTGGAGCAGGGATGCTTGCAGGAATTGGATTTACCATGTCAATGTTTGTAACAAACCTAGCCTTTGAGAGTGCAAGTCATATTGATATTGCAAAAATCTCTATTCTTTGCTCTTCACTTTTAGCGGGGATTTTGGGAAGTTTAGCACTTTTGTTTTTGTGTAAAAAAACTAATGTGCTAAAATCTCAGGCTTAATTTTTACCCAAAGGATAAATCATGCAAGATCCAAACAGCCTTACAGGGATCCTCACTTCCCTTATTCCATTTATCGCAATTTTTGCGATTTTTTATTTTTTGTTTATTCGCCCTCAAAAGAATCAACAAAAAAAGCACAAAGAAATGCTTGAAGCCTTACAAGCTGGAGATAAAGTAGTTTCTTATGGTGGGATTATGTGTGAGATTGTCAAAAAAGAAGAGAATTATTTCCTTGTAAGATCAGGTGAAAGCACAATGAAGCTTGTAAAGGAATACATCGCATACAAAGTCGAGCAATAATGAATTTTCGGCTTTTAATCTTTATTGCCTGCTCCATTTTTGGACTGCTACTCTCTATCCCTTCTTTTAGCAATATTCAAGGCCCCAGAATCAATCTTGGCCTTGATTTGCAAGGGGGGCTTACAATGCTCTTGGAAGTCAAAACTTCTGAGGCAATCAAATCTCGATATAGCTCGCTTGCAACTGCCCTAAGCTATGAGGCAAAAAAAGAAAAGATTCTGCTTAGAAATATCAAAACTAGCGATGATTCACTAAGTTTCAAACTCCTAGACATTGATGAAAAAAGCAAGATTGATCAATTCCTCAAAGATTTTGGTGGACTTGAAATCACTTATAGTGAAGGACAATACTCTTTGAGTTTTTCTCAAGCCCAAAAAGCTCAAATCGCTCAAAATGCAATAGAACAAGCTATTGGAACAATCCGAAATCGTCTAGATCTCTTTGGACTAAGTGAGCCAAGTGTTACACGACAAGGGAAAGAAAACATCCTTGTAGCTCTCCCTGGAGTTAAAAATGCTCAAGAAGAAAAAAGAGCCATTGATCTCATCTCAAAATCTGCACATCTGCAAATGATGGCAGTAGATGAGGAGAGGGCTAATCGCTCCAATCTTATGAGTGAGAGTGAGGCTCAAAGACTGGGAGATGTGCTTCTTCCTTTTGTAGGCTCAAATGAAAAAATTCTTCTAAAAGCCGTGCCTATTATTGATGGAGAAATGATTACAGATGCAAAAGTATCTTATGATCAAAATTCTCAACCTGTTGTAGCCTTTAGCCTTGATTCTAAGGGGGCTAAAATTTTTGGAGATTTCTCTGGTGCCAATGTAGGCAAAAGAATGGCTATTGTGCTAGATGGAAAAGTCTATTCTGCACCTGTAATTCGCGAGAGGATTGGCGGTGGAAGCGGTCAAATAAGCGGAAATTTTACACCTGAGGAAGCGAGTGATTTGGCAATCGCTCTAAGAAGTGGTGCCTTATCTGCTCCAGTAGAAGTAATCGAGAAGCGAAGCGTGGGGCCAAGTTTGGGAGCAGATAGTATCAGAGCTTCAATGATTGCTTTATTTAGTGGATTTGCACTCATTCTTGTTTTTATGATTGTGTATTACCATTTTGCAGGAGTTATTGCCGTGGGAGCATTGCTTGTCAATATATTGTTGATTGTAGCAATTATGGCTTTATTTGGTGCAACTCTTACACTGCCTGGAATGGCAGGGATTGTGCTAACAGTAGGAATGGCAGTAGATGCAAATATTATTATCAATGAGAGAATCCGCGAATGCTTTTATGAAGGAAAGAGTGTTTCTCAAGCTATACAAGAGGGATATGCTAATGCTTCAAGAGCGATTTTTGATTCTAACCTCACCACCATTATCGCAGCAATTTTACTTTATGCCTATGGAACTGGGGCAATCAAAGGTTTTGCTATTACTATGATTATAGGAATTGTCGTTTCTGTCATCACTGCAATTGCAGGAACTCATGGGATCTATCTGGCCATCCTCAAAAAAATCAACCCCAACAAAAAAAGTTTTTGGTTTGGGATCAAAGGATAAGTATGGAATGGATCAAAAACAATACCATTTTTAACTTTGTCAAATACAATCGTTACAGCTTCTTTTTCTCTTTGTTGCTCATTCTCGCCTCTTTGGGATTGATTTTTGGCAAGGGGTTTAGCTATGGTGTGGATTTTGCTGGTGGGACTTTGGTGCAAATCAAATACAACTCCCCTGCTCCACTCTCACAAATCCGCTCTCTGCTAGAAGGGGATTCAAATTTTAGAGGCTCACAAGTGAATGAGTTTGGGAGCAAGGAAGAAATCCTTATTAAAATCCCCTACTCTCCCTCACTCACAGCAACAAAACTCAATGATGAGATTAAAAATCTTCTTCAAACTAGCGGTGAGTTTGAGATTCGCCGTGTTGATTTAGTTGGACCAAAAGTAGGTGCAGAGCTCAAAGAAAAAGGTATCACAGCACTCATCCTAGCCCTTATTGCAATTTTGATTTATGTTTCTTATCGTTATGAGTGGAAGTTTGCCCTCGCTGCGGTTATTGCTCTTTTCCACGATGTGCTAATTAGCTCTGCTTGTGTTATTCTCTTTCATATCGATCTCAATCTTGAAGTCATTGCCGCTCTTCTTACAATTATTGGATACTCAATCAACGACACGATCATCATCTTTGATCGTATTAGAGAGCAAATTATTGCAGGAAAAGCAAGAAGTTTAGATGAAGTCATCAATGAAGCTCTAAGTTCTACACTCTCAAGAACATCGCTTACATCACTCACTGTTTTGTTTGTCGTATTGACACTTTATATCTTTGGTGGCGAGATTATTGTTGGCTTCTCGCTTCCTATGCTTGTAGGTGTAATTGTAGGGACTTATAGCTCGATGTTTTTGGCACCTAGATTGATTGAATTGCTAGGATTCAATCTTGCTTCTTATCGCCAAAAGCTTCTTGATAAGCAAAAAAAAGAAAAAGAACGCGAAAGAATGCGTGAAATGTATCAAAACGGACAAGTTTAATCTAAGGAGGAAAAAATGGATTGGGGAAGAGTATTTTTCATATTTTTTAGTTTGATGAGTTTGACTTCGATTATTGGTTTTCTTTATGATCCAAGTCTTGTAATGCTTTTTGTTGCTGCTGCTGTCAATTTTATTTCTACAACACTAAAGATTGGGGTAAAAAATCTCCTATCTTCAGAAATGTTGGCAAGCTCTTTGGTTGTAGATCTACACCTTATTCCTGCATTTTTGGTTTTGCAAATTTATCACAATCAAAAAGTAGCAAATGCCCTAGCCGTAGGTGCATTAGCAGCTTGTGTGTTTTCTATGGCTTTGATGCTTATAGAGTGTGCTAAGAGCAAAGATAGCGATTATTAAGGGGTAGGAATGAGAGAATATAATCCGCGAGAGATAGAGAAGAAATGGCAAGAAACTTGGCTAGATCAAAACACCTTTGAACCAAAAGAGGATTTTTCACTCCCCAAAAAATACATCCTCTCTATGTTTCCCTACCCTAGCGGAAATATTCACATGGGACATGTAAGAAACTACTGCATAGGCGATGCACTAGCAAGATACTATCGCAAAAATGGCTTTAATGTTCTTCACCCTATTGGTTGGGACGCCTTTGGAATGCCAGCAGAAAATGCCGCAATTAAGCATAAACTCCATCCAAAAGACTGGACTTATTCAAATATAGAAAATATGAAAAAAGAATTGATGAGCTTGGGGCTTTCATTCTCTCAAGAAAGAGAATTAGCCACTTGCGATGAAGACTACACACACTTTGAGCAAGAGATTTTTACAAAAATGTGGGAGAGTGGTTTAGTCTACAAAAAGAGTGCAAAGCTCAATTGGTGTCCCCACGATAAAACTGTTTTGGCAAATGAGCAAGTCATTGATGGCAAATGCTGGAGATGTGATACGCAAGTTGTCCAAAAAGAAATGGATCAATACTACATCAAAATCACCCAATACGCTCAAGAGCTTCTAGATGATCTTGACACTTTGGAGGGGAAATGGCCCTCTCAAGTGCTTAATATGCAAAGAAATTGGATAGGAAAATCTACCGGCTTGGAGTTTGAACTCAAGCTCTCTAGTGCTGTGGATGAGATAGAAACTCTAAGAGTTTTTACCACTCGCCCTGATACAATCTATGGGGTTACCTACTGTGCAATTTCTGCAGAACATCCTCTCACTCTCAAACTCTTGCCCACTCTCTCTCAAAAAGATCAAGCTCAAATCAAAATGATTCAAAATATGAGTGCAAGAGAGCGTTCTGTTGCAGAAAAATGTGGAGTGCCTTTAGGTGTGAGTGTAATCCATCCCCTCACTCAAGAAAAACTTCCTGTATGGGTAGCAAACTTTGTGCTAAGCGATTATGGATGTGGAGCAGTGATGAGTGTGCCTGCTCATGATAGTAGAGATTTTGAATTTGCCTCACTCTATAATCTCCCCATCAAAAAGGTCATTGACTGCACGGAGATCCCATATACACTTGAGGGAAATCTCATTGAAAGCGGTGAGTTTAGCAATATGCCAAACACACAAGCAAAAGAGAAAATCATAGAGTATTTTGAGAAAAATAAGCTTGGAGAGAGAGTTACAAACTACAAAATCCGCGATTGGGGGATTTCACGCCAACGCTATTGGGGGACTCCAATCCCCTTGGTACATTGCCCCTCTTGTGGCATAGTTCCTGAGAGTCGCCTTCCTGTAACACTTCCTTATGATGTAGTTATCGATGGAGAAGGAAATCCACTTGAAAAACACCCCACTTGGAAGAACTGCACTTGTCCAAAATGTGGCAGTGAGGCTTGTAGAGAAACTGATACGATGGATACCTTTATGGAATCAAGTTGGTATTTCTTACGATACGCTACTCCAAAACCCCTAAGAGATCTTCAAGCCTTGGATGAAAAAAGCATCAAGTATTGGCTCAATGTTGATGAATACATTGGTGGAGTTGAGCATGCGATCTTGCACTTGCTTTATGCAAGATTTTTTACAAAAATGCTAAAAACTCTGGGCTATGTGCATATTTCTGAACCATTTGAACATCTACTCACTCAAGGAATGGTGCTAAAAAATGGAGCAAAGATGAGCAAAAGCAAGGGCAATGTTGTTGATCCAAACTCTATCATCACAAGATATGGAGCAGATAGTGCGAGGCTTTTTATTCTCTTTGCAGCTCCTCCTACAAAAGAGCTAGAATGGAATGATGATGCACTTGAGGGGGCATATCGATTCATCAAGCGTCTATGGGAGAGAAGCAAAAATGTAGTCCCCTCTCAAGAATTGCCAAAAATCAATCCTTCAACCTTGAGCAAAGAGAGCAAACTTGCTAGAAAAAAAGTCTATGAAGCTTTGAAAAAAAGCGATGAAATCTTTAGCAAAAAAATCACAGGCTATCCTTTCAATACGCTCATTAGCTCATGTATGGAAGCACTCAATGCTCTAAGTGATCAAGATCATGAGCTTGTGTGGAGTGAGGGGTATTTCATCCTACTCAATCTCTTAGAACCCATCATTCCTCATCTGTGCTATGAGCTTTCAAACTCACTCTTCTCTCTAAAAAACTTCACATCCATTCCTTTGGATGAAGAGGCTCTAAGAGATGATTCTTTAAGTATTGTTGTGAGTGTTAATGGTAAAAAAAGATCAGATATACAAATCCCTCTTAACCTTGAAAAAGAAAAAATCCTCCATCTTGCCAAAGAGAGTGTGAGCAAATGGCTTGAGGGAGAAATCATCAAAGAAGTTTATGTCCCCAATAAGCTAGTCAATTTTGTTGTGAAATGAAAAAACTCCTTGCTCTAGTTCTTGTGCTATTTTTGATAGGGTGCGGTTATCGCCCCTTGGCACATTTTGCTAGAGAGATTTTTGGCAAAAGCATTTATGTAGAAATCATCATCGATCCCAAATTCCCCAAATCTGGAGTTTTGGCAAAAGACATACTCAATAAGGCCTTTCTCTCACGATTCCATCTAGATGTTACTCCAAAAGATAAGGCTCAAAGCAAAATCTTGATGGATCTTAAATCCATCGATTTTACTTCTATCGCTCAAGATGACCAAGGTTTCACAACTCACTACAAAATCACAGTAGATATTGATTTCAAATACAAAAGTATCTATGGGGAAGAATACAATGTAAGCACAAGTGGAAGCAGTGATTATGCCTCAACTGCCAATATGACTTCAATCACCACAGAAAAATCCCAACTTGATGCAATCAATCTTGCAGTAGAACAAGCAATCAACAAATTTGTCTCTCAAACTTTCTATCAAGGGGCAACTTATCTTAAAAAGAAAAAAAATGCATCTCACTGAGTTTTTGGCAAAAAAGGGGGCAGAATACGCTCCTTTTGATCCGAGCAGAGCTGTAAGGATTTTTGAGAGATTCAAAGAAGATTTTTTGCCCATTTTTTCTCCAAAGGTTATCCATATTGTTGGCACAAATGGCAAGGGAAGCACAGGAAGAATGATTGCAAGGGGACTAAAAAATGTGATGCATTTTACTTCCCCTCATCTATTTACAATCAACGAACGCTTTTATCTCAATGGGGTAAATATCCAAATGTCTGTTTTGGAAGATACACATCAAGTCCTCATACAAAAACCCTATATGCAAGAGGCAAGTTATTTTGAATACCTGACATTTCTCTGTCTTTTTCTATCAAAAGAATGTGAATATCTCGTGCTTGAAGCAGGACTTGGAGGAGAGTTTGACAGCACAAATGTTCTAAAAGACAAAATCTCAGTTTTTACACAAATTGGATTAGATCATTGTGAGATTTTAGGAGAGAGTTTGGAGCAGATTGCAACAACCAAGCTTAATTCTATGGGTAAAGTTGCATTCTTAGGGATACAAAGATATACACAGATTCTCCCCATAGCCCAAAACATCGCCAAAAGCAAAGGCTCTACTCTCTACACGCTCTCTCACACTCTTCTTCCTCCATTTGCTATGCCTGAGTTTTTGCTAGAAAATCTTACTCTTGCCTCAAAGGTTTTGAATTTTTTGGGAGCAAGCTATGAGCTAGGTGAGATTGCAAAGATAGACTTACAAGGAAGAATGCAAAAATACTCCCCTCACATCACCCTTGATGTTGGACATAATCCTGATGGTGCAAGAGCAGTAGCTAGGGAGTTTGAGGGCAAGAAAATCACTCTAGTGTATAATGCTTATAAACAAAAAGATATATTTGAGGTTTTAAGCATTCTCTCTCCTATCATCAAAGAAGTGCAGATTATCGCTGTTGAGAATGAGAGGATTGTACAAAGAGAAGAGTTAGAAAAGATCTTAAAAAATCTAGACATCAAATATTCCAATTTTGAGGCAATCAAAGAAAATGAGGAAACTCTTGTATTTGGATCTTTTAGCGTTGTAAGGGAGTTTTTGGAGAGGGTATGAAAGATAGGATTTATATTAGCATCGTGGATGAAGAAGGCTCCAAACAATTCAATCTTCACAAAGTTGCCAAAAAGATTTTTTTCTACTCTATTGCTACGCTTTTTGTATTGATTGTAAGTGGATTTTTGCTTATGACTTATCTTATGAAGCAAATTCAAGATATTTCTGCTACCAAAAACAAAATGATCCAAAACTACAAAAACACTTTTTATCAAAATCAAGATATCAAAAAAAACATTGATTCCAAATCCCAAGAGCTTATTGACATCACTAAGCGTGTAGATGATTTAGAAGATATTGTCAATCTCTCCAAAAACACCGATGATCCCATTCTCTACAATACTCAAAATCTTCAAGCCACGCCCGAGCAAAAGAAGCTTCTACTCCAAATCGTTCCCAATGGTGCCCCCATCAACACCACTGCCAAAATCGCTTCAGTCAAACTCCGCCCCCATCCCTCAAAGGGAGTGTATGGTGTAGATAGCGGGATTGATTATATTGTCCCACTCAAAACTCCTGTTTATGCCACGGCAGATGGGATTGTTGATCTATCAAGAGCGGGAAAAAGAGGATATGGAAAATTTATCAAGCTCACCCACGCCTATGGGTTTAGCTCTATGTATGCCCATCTCTCTGAGATTTTGGTAAAAAAGGGGGACTTTGTCCATAAGGGGCAACTTATCGGATATAGCGGAGATAGTGGGAATAGCAATGGTGCAAGACTTTATTATGAAGTTCGATTCTTAGGGGGGTATCAAAATGCTCTTGATTACACACAATGGGGGGAAGAAAATTTTGATAGCATTTTTGAGAAGCAAACCCATGTGCATTGGGACAAATTACTTTGGGCAATTGATGATTTAAGACAAATCAAAAGCCATCTAAGCAGTAGCGAGGGATGAAGATGTTTAGCAATCGCTTAGTGTTGATGATCACAGATTCAAAAGGAAGTCGTATTTTTAACATCAATGCATTTTTTAAACGCATTGCTTTTTATGGAGCGATTTTCATTTTTACTCTGATCTTCTTCTCTCTTATTTCTATTAGTATTTTTAGACAAGAACTTGCCCAGATTGAAGCAAACAATCTTACTCTCTCAGAACAATACACCAAGCTCTTAGAAAAAAATGCCCTCTTAAACGAAAAAATAGAGCAACGCATTGAAGAGCTTGCACTTGTAGGCGATAGAGTAGAACATCTAGAGGGGATGGTGGGAATCCCCTCAGATAGTGAAGAGTATGAAAAAGTCAATTATGGGCTTCAAGATCGCCTTGAGGTTGCCTCTCTTGCAGGGGCTCAGAAAGCATTTGTTATGAAGTTCATCCCCAATGGCTATCCGATGGATTATTACAGAAGAATCTCAGATTTTTTTGGATATCGATTCCATCCGATCTTGCAACGAAAACATCTGCATGCTGGGGTTGATTTTAGTGCAGAGATTGGCACGCCAATTTATGCCACAGCCGATGGTGTTGTAGAATTTGCAAGGAAACACTATAATGGTGGATACGGAAATCTAATCAAGCTTGATCACTCTTTTGGATTCAAAACTTATTATGCACATTTGGATAATTTACTTGTAAAAAGAGGCGATTTTGTCAAAAAGGGACAGATAATTGCTTATAGTGGTAATTCAGGAATGAGCACTGGCCCTCACTTGCACTATGAGATAAGATTTTTAGGAGCGTATGTCGATCCTCAAATCTTTATTGAGTGGAATATGCGGGATTTTGATTCTATTTTTAAAAAGGAGAGCAACATACCATGGCAGTCTTTGCTAACAACGATAAACAATTTGATGGAGCAAATGGAGCTACCATCATCTCAAGTGGCACAAAAATAAAAGGAGAGATCAATACTCAATGCCACTTACATGTCGATGGAGATTTTGAGGGCGTTATCCACTCAAACAACACGGTCAATATTGGAAAAAATGGCGTTGTCAATGGTGAGGTTTTTTCAGAAAAACTCATCGTCAGTGGGAAACTCTTTGGAAATGTCAAATCCAAAATTGTAGAGATTATGCCTTATGGAAAAATCGATGGAAAAGTCAGTAGCCACGAGCTAGTGATCGAGAGAAAAGGGATCCTTACAGGAGAGAGTATCGTAGAGGATGGAGAGAATCTAGATTGATTAGCTCCACTCTTTATGCTTTGATTGAAGAGAAAAAACTTGATTTTTCTCTTTTGCTTACTGCTGATTACAAAGAAGCACAACTCGCTTTTGAAACGCTTGATTATTTGCACCCTCAGAGCAAAATCACCCCATTTTTACTTCCAGAATTTAGAGCAGTATATGGGGATGATTTACGCTCTTACTCCCAAGAGCTTAGCACTCTGGGCAATACCCTAAGAAGCTATTACGCCTTTGAGGGCAAGAAGATCCTCATCTCTCCCATCACAAGTGTGATGTATGCACTTCCAAGCCCACAACATCTCCAATCTTTCATCCTCAAAAAAGAGCAAGACTATCCACTCCAAGAGCTAAAAGAAAAACTCTCTCTCTTTGGATATGAGTTTGTAGATTTTGTAGAAATGGAGGGAGAAGTGAGCATAAGGGGAGATATTATGGATATTTTTATCCCCCATCATCCTCGCCCTTATCGGATTTCTTTCTTTGATGTGTTTATTGAGGAGATCAAAGAGTTTGAGCTAGAGAGTCAAATGTGTTTGCAAGAGAGTGTAGAGAGCATAGAGATCATCCCTCCATTCTTCTCTCTCACATCTCAAGAAGAGCAAGAAATCCAAGAGCAAATCCACTGCGGGGATTTTGAAACCCTAAGCCAAGATATTCAAAGTTTGGGATTTTGGTTCCTCCCCCATAAGATTTTGCTCCCCCAAACTCTCAAAACCGCTCTCACACAAGGAGCAAAGAGTGAGGTAGAAGAGTTTTTCTCTTTTGGACAAAAAAGTGATCTAAAAAAACAAGACTTAGAGCATTGTGCTCTTTTAGAGCCAGTAGCTGGATATAGTGATATTCTCTTTGATCCCAAAAACCTTGAACTTCTTCTTCAATCTCATGAGGATAAGAAAATCACTCTTCTCTCCAACAATTCTTCTGTTTTTGAGAATCTAAAATTCCACTATGACTTAAGCAAAGTTACGCTCAAAACCTCTCCAAATGTCCTAAACATTCTCACCCCCACTGAGCTAATCCTCTCTCTTAATAGCTTTGGCTCTAAGCTTAAGAAGAAAAAGCCAAAAATTTTGCTTGATGAGCTAAAAGTGGGAGAATACATCGTTCATCAAGAATATGGGATTGGGATTTTTAGAGGGATTACTCAAGCTGAGATTGTGGGAAGTGTGAGGGATTTTATCCGCATTGATTATCAAGGAGAAGACAAGCTTCTGCTTCCAGTAGAAAACCTCCACCTCATCGATCGCTACATCGCAAACTCAGGCAATGTTCCTGTGCTTGATCGACTTGGAAAAGGAAGCTTTGCAAAGCTTAGAGATAAAGTCAAAACCAAGCTTTTTGAAATCGCAGGAGGGATCATCGCACTTGCTGCAAAAAGAGGCTTGCTTGAGGGATGCAAGATTGACACACACAATCCTGAGATTGAGATTTTTAGAAATGCTTGCGGATTTACCCTCACACAAGATCAAGAAAAAAGCATTTCTGAAATCTTTGCAGATTTAAGTAGTGGCAAAGTGATGGATCGTTTGCTGAGTGGGGATGTGGGCTTTGGGAAGACTGAGGTGGCTATGAATGCAATTTTTGCAGTGCAAAAGAGTGGATTCCAATCCGCCCTTATCGCTCCTACCACTTTGCTCTCCTCTCAGCATTTCGCCTCACTTCAAGCTCGATTTGAAGGCTTTAATATCCGTCTAGCCAAACTTGATGGCACGATCAAAAACAAAGCCTCTATTCTTAAAAACATCGCAGAGGGCAATATCGATGTCGTTGTCGGAACTCACGCACTTCTAGGTGCAACTTTTAAGAATCTAGGCTTAGTGGTTGTAGATGAAGAACATAAGTTTGGCGTGAAACAAAAGGAGAAAATCAAAGAGCTAAGCACCAATGTGCATCTCCTCTCAATGTCTGCCACCCCAATCCCACGAACACTAAATATGGCACTCTCTCAAATCAAAGGAATGAGCTCACTACTCACCCCTCCAAAAGAGCGAGAGGGTGTGCGAACTTTTGTAAAAAATCACAGCGAGGGATTGCTCAAAGAAGCCATAAGTAGGGAGCTAAGGCGTGGGGGGCAAGTCTTTTTCATTCACAATCATATTGCAAGCATTGAGCGAAGAAAAGAAGAACTTCAAGAGCTACTCCCCAACCTCAAAATCGCAATCCTGCACTCACAAATTAGCAATAGCGAAGAGATTATGGAAGACTTTTTTCACAAAAAATACAATCTCTTGCTTTGCACCTCAATTGTTGAATCAGGCATTCACTTAAGCAATGCCAACACGATGATCGTGGAGGGGGCAGATCGATTTGGGATTGCAGATTTGCACCAGTTGCGAGGAAGAGTAGGACGAGGGAGCAAAGAGGGGTTTTGCTATTTTCTCATTGAGGATAAAGACTCTCTAGGAGAAGAAGCCAAAAAACGCCTTCTAGCCCTAGAGCAAAACTCCTATCTTGGCAGTGGGGCCTCTCTTGCCTATCATGACTTAGAAATCCGCGGAGGTGGGAATCTGCTAGGAGAGGCTCAAAGCGGACATATCAAAAACATCGGCTATGGGCTATACCTAAGAATGCTAGAAGAGTGTATCAATACTCTAAGTGGCAAAGAAAAGCTAGTAGCTGAAAGTGTAGATCTCAAGCTCAATGTCTCTGCCTATCTCAACCCAGAACTCATTGCCTCAGATCGACTAAGGCTTGAGCTATATCGACGATTGGCACTTTGCAAAAGTGTAGAAGAGGTTTTCAAGATCCAAGCAGAGATTGAAGATCGCTTTGGCAAACCTGATGTTTATACAAAGCAGTTTTTAGAACTCATTATGATAAAAATCCTAGGCAGTGCCTGTAAGCTCAAAATGATTTCTAATTACGCTCAAAACATCACTCTGCTTTATAATGACGGTAACAAAGAAAGCCTTCAAGCTCCAAGCAAAGATGATGACGATGTGATTGCCATAATCCTACAAACGCTAAGGAAAAAATCCTCTTTATTCTCCTAACTCAAATTCCCGATTTTTAGGCTTCTAAAATACTGGGGGGGGGGGGGGATAATTTTTCTATAAAAAGGTTATTTTTTATAATTTTTAAAGGTAAAATCGCTTTTTGTTAGTTTATAATTACTCCTTTTCAAACTCAGATTCAACAACAAGGAGTAAACAAAATGAAAAATCTTAATTATACTAATAGGGGGGGGGGGTTGTAACTAACTCTACTCTAAAATCCATCTTTAAGCCTCTAGTGGCAAGTTCTTTGGCAATGGCTTTGGGCGTTAGTGTAGCAAGTGGGACACCTATAACTTGTACGAATAGCAATGGTGGACTTGATATATGCGCTGATTCTAAAGATATTTACAGCAGTGTTGGTTTTATTTGGAATGGTGTTGGCGGAACAGATGTTTATCAGCCTGCACTTAGCAGTGGAACTACACCTATTGAAAAGCTTACTTTTAAATTCAGTGGTTCAAACACATCCCATACTGGAGATCAGAACAACTTTACCGTTTCTATTCTCAACACTTCTACAACACTTACAATTGCAGGGAATGGAAAATCTTTACAAATGGGGCAAGGTTCGGGAGAATTAATCTTTGATTTTGAAAGCAATAGTAGCAAAACAGTAAATCTAAATCTCGATTCTATTTCCACAACAAATCATGCCATTAAAGGCAATCTTGCTGTGATGGGTGAAGGCTCTAGTAACAACTTTTCGGCAACACTTGGAGGAAAGGGGGTAAGTGGTTGGACAGATATTACTTCAAATGGAACAACACAAATTGTTTATACCGATGTAGTGGAAGGTGGACATATTTGGGGAAGAAAGGGAACAAATACTTTCACGTTCAATAAGAACGCCACATTATCTAGTGGCTCTGAAGTAATTTATGGTGGATTTTACAGCAATGGTTACCAAGCAAAAAATACTTTCACTTTCAATGGTGAAACCAATACGATTAAAAGCGCATCTGGTACAGCAGGAATTGCTATTTGGATAAATGGGAATAATGGAAGTAATCTACAAAATACCTTCAACTCTTTAACCTTTAAAAAAGGCACAAACACAATTATCGGGCAAATCATTGCCACATCAAACAACAATCGAGGTGATAGATCTATAGGAAAAAATAAGCTTCTTTTTGAAACAAGTACGGCGACTAATACAATACAAGGAAAAATCCAAGCTTCATGCAAGAGTGAAAATGAAATCACAATTGGCGGAAGCGTAAAAAATGAAATCCAAGGACAAATCCTTTCTGATGGTGGAACTAATACGATTATTTTTAATGGATCAGGAAATGCAACAATTCAAGGCAATATCAATTCTTTTGCCACGGGTACAGGTCTAAAAAGTACAAATATCATTAGTTTTTCTTCATCGGGGACGAACACAATTAATGGAAGTGTTACGGCAAGACCTTGGAATAATGCCAATGGATCCAATGCTCTATCCTTTACTCATGGTACAAATATAATCAATGGAAATATTGTTACAGAAGTATATGGCTCTGGAGGGACACCTACAAATACCATTAAGACAGAAACAAGTTCGGCATCTCTTACAATCAATGGCTCTATAATTGCAAATGCTGGTGGTAACAATACACTTACACTCGACGTAGGCAATAATACAATCACAGCCCCTACACAAACACGAGAAACAGCATACGCACTCAATGCTAATGGTGGAACAAATACGGTAACTTTCTCTGGAAGTGGGAACTCTTCTATTACGGGGAATATCAATGCTTCAGGGACAAATACACTCAATAATTCATTAAATGCTATTACTTTCTCTTCCACTGGTACAAACACTATTGCAGGAAATATTACTGCAAGTACATTTAATGCAGCTGACAGTAGAAGCGCAACAGGAAAAAATACCTTTAAATTCACAGCTGGAACAAGCACAATCACAGGAAATATCTCTTCTATTATTGGAGAAAACACTTTTGCCTTCTCAGGTAGTTCAACAGGAACCTTTAGCGGAAATCTTGAAAACAATGCTGGAACACTAAAAATCGACAACACAGGCAGTGGTGCTATTTCTATCAATGGGGTGGACACAATTATCCGCACTTATGGTGGAGGAAGTGCAAATACAACCATCCAAAGTGTAGGAGCACTCACAATCAATGTTAAATCCATTGAAGTAACAAATGCTGGATATGGGGACAATGTAAATACTATCATTGCAAAAAATGCAGGTAGCAATAAAATCACAGTTTCTGAAGGGATTAAAACTAGTGGTGGTGTAACTACAAATCTTGCAATCAATGGAAACTCTAGCGATACAACTTCCTCATCCCTTACAGCCAATATCATCAACTCAGGAAGCACAAATATTATCCTCCAAGATACGACTTGGGCTTCAAGCTCTTTGAAAAAAACTATTGATACCTCAACAAACTCAGGAACACTCACCAACAATAGTGGAACTACAAATCTTGTCATCAGAACAACAGGAGCAATAAACCAAAATGGAAATATTCCTATCTATAATGTTAACGCCAATGGTGGTAATACCAATATCGCAATGCAAGGTGAAGCCTCAGCTGCTGCAAATATTAACTATGGCGGAGGAAATGCAACTCTTATCTTTGCTTCAAACTCAATTGGAACAGATTCTTTCTCTGATACCGATACAAGCACCAACAAGATTCTTGGAAAAACCTATACAGATGGTGTCAAACTCACCCTTTCTGATGTTAGTGTGGCTATCCAAGATGGCTCAAAAAGCTTGATTGATACCTTTGGGAATAATTTCAGAGATGCAGATGGGACTCTACTCAAGCTTGATATAACTAGAACGGCAAACAAGGACACTATTGGCATTAACGGATTAGTGGCTGGTACTATCTCCTCACTCTTAAACAATCAAAATCGGTCCAGTAAATCCTATGAGGTAACACTCAATGAAAAATCTACTTTTGTAGGAACTCTAGGAATAGAATCAAATAATATTTCTTTGACAATGAAAAACAACAGTAAGCTTGTTTTAGCAGGTGGAAAAGAAACAGCTCATGCAAAACTTGCAACACTAACAATCAATAATGCAAGTTTTGATTCGACTCAAACAATGAATCCTATCTTTGATCAAACAAACACGGTCATCAACCTAGCCACAGGCGTGAATGATGTTTACAACGCTCCAAATCGAACAGATTTTAGACTTTTAGAGATTGGAAGCAGTGGCAATGCACAAGCTAACACAGGACTTATAGGCAATAATGCTCTCTTCCAAGTCTATGTCAATGATCATGCTGGAAATAGTGCAACACTAGGTGGAAAGACAAAGACTCAATGGAGTAGTACAAACTATGGCGAGCAATACTCAGCCGATAGAATTGTCATCCATAATGCAGGGGATAATTCACAAGCGTCAACTCACCATCTACAAATCGTTTATGATGCACAAACAAAGATTGATAACATCAAATACACAAGTGGGGGAACAGAGGTTGCGAGCAATATTGCAGTAGCAACTGTTGTAAACAAAGCAAATGGAACTAGTGGAACTTCAGGACAAGCAAGCACAAATGGTGTAGTCAATTTTGCTCTACAAAACACTCTTCAAGGATTTGATGAGATTGTTTCCACTCTTGTAGGAGTTTATACAGATGAGTATGGAAAAACTTCAAACAATGGATCCAACACTTACACCACATACTTTGTCAACAATGCAAGAAGTGCAGGAGCAAGTGAAGCCAATCGTGAAGCCACAGCTACGGCATTTGGCGTAAACTATGATCTCTATATGGCAAACTTCAACTCACTCAATAAGCGTATGGGTGAATTGCGTGACAATCCTCATAGTCAAGGTGCATGGATAAGGATTTTCAATGGTTCTCAAACCAATGATATGGGATTGGGAACTAAGAGCAACTACACAACATTCCAAGGAGGATATGACTATGCCTTTGGAATGGAGGGAGCAAACAATTATCTAGGTCTTGCAATAGCGTATGGATTGAGTGATAGCAAGATTCAAAGCTCTATGGCAGATCTCAATGGTTCTCAAAGAGGAGTTGAAAATATCAAATCCAATGCAGTAGAAGTGGCTGTATATAACTCTTATGTTCAAGATGAGGGCTGGTATAACGACACAATTGCCAAGTTTAGCTATATCTTCTCAGATTTCAA
Source organism: Candidatus Helicobacter avistercoris (assembly GCA_019115525.1). Lineage (GTDB taxonomy): Bacteria > Campylobacterota > Campylobacteria > Campylobacterales > Helicobacteraceae > Helicobacter_G > Helicobacter_G avistercoris. The sequence goes on from DXDJ01000010.1 coordinate 24,808, forward strand.
TATGATGGGACAAAGCCAAACATACAGCACTAGCAATATGGCTTTCACACTTAGTGATGAGTTTGGATATCGATTTAAGCTTGGAGAAAACAAAGAGTGGACTATCGATCCTCAACTTGAAGTAGCTTATGGTTATTTTGATCAAAGTGATTTTGTTCAAAAGCTAGGAGTAGCAACTCTAGATAGCACTCTTGAGAGTATTACAACTCTAAGAACAAGAGTGGGGAGTAGTTTTGGATACAACTTTAAAAACTTTACAGCCAATAAACCTATCAAAGCAAGTGTTTATTTAGGAACATTCTATGAATTTGACTACATTAGTGGTGGAGACATTACAATGACTACAAACCTTGGTAGCACAAATTCTATCAACTCTCTAAGCTCTGATGGTAGAGTGGTGATGAATGTAGGGACAAATGTAGAAATCTATGACAACACTAGAATCTACTTTGACTTTGAAAGTAGTTTTGCTGGAAAGATTCGAACAGACTATCAAGTCAATATCGGAGCAAGATATAGCTTTGGGGAGAGTAATGGGTATACTCCAGCAGTTGCTAAAGCAAAAGAAGTGGCTCCTTTAAAAGTTGAGGAAGTGAAAAATACTCAAGAGAATCAAGCTCAAGAGAGCAAAACAACTCAAGAGAGTAAATAATCATCATTCTCTCTAGCCTAAGGGCTAGAGAGTGATAAGATTTACTGGTGCTTCCTTTGGAGGCACCCTAGAGTCTTATCGGTTTTGTTTATTTTTACCCTGCGG
>DXDJ01000080.1 GCA_019115525.1 Candidatus Helicobacter avistercoris
TACTAGAAAGAATTGATTCTGGATGATATTGCAACCCATAAATAGGCAATCTTTTGTGTCGTAGTGCCATAATCACCCCATCCTCACTCCACGCGATCGCCTCAAGCTCTTCTCCCACATCGCTCACGCACAAAGAGTGATACCTCATTACTTCAAACCCCTGCTCACACCCCTCAAAAAGCATATCTTGCATGAAGCGGAGTTTGGAAGTTTTGCCATGGATTGGCTCTGTGCCTTTTCTAACTTTGCCTCCAAAAAAATGTGCAATACACTGATGTCCTAGACAGATTCCCAAAATTGGCTTCACTCTAGCATACTTGCCAATCACTCCTAAGCTTCCTTGTGCCTGTGAGGGTTTTCCAGCACCAGGAGAGATGATGATATGAGAAAACTCATCAAGATTTCCTATATCATTGGCTTCAAAGACAGCCACCTCACTTCCTAGTTCTTGAAGATATTGCACAATGTTGTAGGTAAAAGAATCATAATTGTCTATAAGAGCAATCATCTCTTCAGCATTTCTCCCACCAAAAACGCCAATTCCAAAGACTGAGTAGCATTCAGTCTTGGATCGCATTGGGTTAGATAGTTTTTGCCCAAACCCTCTTGTGTTACGCTTCCTCCAATACACTCGCTGACATCTTCTTCTGTCATTTCAAGATGCAGTCCCCCAGCATAAACCCCCTCACTTTCACAGATTGAGAAAAATTGCTGTATCTCACTTAAGATACTTTGAAAATGCCGAGTTTTTACCCCTGAGGTTTTGATGGTATTTCCATGCATTGGATCATTGATCCATAAGATTTTCCTATCTTTGAGCTTTTTAAGGAGAGAGGGAAGAACTCTAGAGATATTTTCTTCACCCATTCGCACAATACACACTATCTCTCCAGCAAGATTTTTTGGATTTAGCTCATCTAGAAGTTTGCTTAGAGTTTCTGCACTCATATTAGGGCCGACTTTGATCCCTTTGGGATTTTTGATCTTTTTGAGAAAATCAATATGTGCTTGACTTTGAGTCGTTCTCTCACCTATCCACAAAAAATGCGAAGAGCAGTCATAAATCCCTCCTCCCAAACTATCTTCTCGACAAAGAGCTTCTTCATAATTTAGCACCAAGGCCTCATGACTTGTAAAAAACTCACTAAAACTACTTGCATTTCCCACATCCACTCCACAACTCTCCACAAAATGCAAAGCTTGAGAAATCTCTTGAGCAAGGCTTTGGTATTTTTGCCCCAATGGATTATGAGTTACAAAATCAAGATTGTAGCGTTGGATGAGATGCAAGTCTGCCATCCCACCCTTACAAAATGCACGCAAGAGATTAAGAGTGCTGCTGCTTTGATGATAGGCTCTGAGCATTCTTCTTGGATTATGCTCTCTCTCCTCCGCACTAAAGCCTATGGAGTTGATCATATCTCCCCTAAAACTTGGCAGTCTTACTCCATCCCTCTCTTCAAAATCATCAGATCTAGGCTTTGCAAACTGCCCTGCAATCCTACCAATTTTGACAATCTCCATTTCACTTGAATATCCTAGAACAACACTCATTTGCAAGAAAAGTTTATAAAAATCTCTTATCCTGGCTCCACTAAGACGATCAAAACTCTCAGCACAATCTCCGCCTTGCAAAACAAAAGCTTCTTGATTTTGGGCTTTGATGATTTTTTGCTTCAGTAGCTCTACTTCTTTTGCAAAAACAAGGGGAGGATACCCCCTTAGCTCACTCTCAACCTCGATAAGTTCTTGAGTATTGGGATAGTTTGGAGCTTGTTTGATTGGAAGTTTTCTCCAGTATTTAAGCTCCTGCATTAGTGAAACATTCTCTTTTCTCTACGCTTTTGAGCTTCTTCATAGCGTCTTTTTTCCTCATCAGTTTGAGGAGTAAAGGAGGGGATTTTTATCTTTGAGCCATTGCTATCAATAGCCACCATTGTAAAATACGAACTATTGCAGTGGAAAACCTCTCGTGTTTTGATATTTTCAAACTCTACGCGGATTCCCACCTCACAGCTAGTTCTTCCTACATAATTCACGCTTGCATAAAAATTGATAAGAGAGCCTATGGGAATGGGTTGTTTGAATAAAACTTGATCAACACTCAAAGTAACCACACCACAGCCACAGTATCGAGTCGCACACGCGTAAGCAACTTGATCCAAAAGCTTCAAAAGCTCACCACCATGCACAACACCACTAAAATTTGCGAGGTTGGGCGATGCAAGAATTGACATATGAAGAGTTTTTACATCTTGTTGCTTCATTTTTACCTCTCTATTAGTTTTAGATTTTGTGATTTTAACACACACCTAAGGTGCATTCGTGTTATCAATAAAGTAATTTTTGACTTGATTGCAATTAGAAATACTGAAGTTTTTTGTCAAAAATAAGTTTGATAGTGTAAAATCCAAAAATATCTAAAAAGGAAAGAAATGCAAAAAATTTATCAGCTTCTGCTTGCCGGTATGATTGGGATTGAATTGTTTTTGGGCATTGTTGTTGCCCCAGCGATATTTTTTCCCAAGGGACTTGATGGGGTTCTTAGTCATTTTCAAAGCGGATTGATTATGAGCGGAATCTTTGATAAATTTTCTTATCCACTTTTACTTGTGAGTGCATTTTGCCTGCTTTATGATCTATTTACCTACAAAGGACAATATTTTCGCCTTATTTTAAGTGCTATTGTGATGGTTTTGAGTGTGGTTTTTGTGTTTTATTTTTGTTCGTATATTTTACAAGCCCAAAGTCTTGGAGAAACAGCGACAAAAACCTCACACTTCCAAGAGATACACACTTGGAGTGAATACACACTTAAAGCCTCTCTTGTATTTCAATGCCTTTTGTTTTTTATACCTTTTCCAACAAGGAGATTTCGATGAAAAAAACCCTTTCACTTCTTTTGACACTCTGCATATTGCACTCGCAACTTTTAGCTTGCACAGGGATCTCAATCACTACAAAGGACAACAAATATATCCAAGCACGAAGTATTGAATGGGGAGAATTCCCCCTAGGAAGCAAGCTTATCTTCTCTCCTCGTGGGCAAGACTTCCAATCCCTCACTCCAAAAGGAAAAACTGGGATCAAATGGAGAGCTAAATATGGATTTGTAGGGATTAGTGTAGCAAGCGATGGATTTATCGGAGAAGGGATCAATGAGGCTGGACTCAATGCTGGATTGTTTTACTTCTCTCACTATGGCTCTCTTGCACCCTATGATAGCAAGGATGATATGATTAGCATTTCTGATATGGAACTCACTAAATATATTCTTTCTAATTTCTCTAGTGTTGATGAAGTGATTGAAGCCTTTAAGCATATCAAAGTCGTTCCCTTTATGCTTGAAGATGGCAAAGCTCCTCCAACAGCTCACTGGAGAGTCAATGACTGCAAAGGAAAGAAGATTGTGATTGAGATTATGAAAGGAAAAATCCATATCTATGAGAACACAGTGGGGGTTTTGACAAACTCACCAGATTATGCATGGCAACTCACAAATCTCAACAACTATGTCAACCTCCATTCTGGAAGTGCTCAAGCTTTTGATATGCAAAAGCAAAAAATCTTTCCTGTGGGTGCAGGAAGTGGAATGCTAGGTTTGCCAGGAGATTTTACTCCTCCCTCAAGATTTGTAAGGGCTGCTTTCATCCTCAATACTGCTCCTATCACAAACAATGCTTATGAAGCAGTTGCTCAAGCTTTTCATATTCTCAATCTTTTTGATTTGCCTATCGGGACAGAGTATGCTGACAAAAGCAAGGTTCCCCCTACCCTTCCAAGTGCTACACAATGGACAGCAGTCAGCAACCAGAGCGACAAAGAATTTTACTATCGCACAATGTATAACTCACAGATTCGAAAGATTGATTTAAAAAAGATTGATTTTACAAAGATTGTATGGAAAGCAAAAGAGCTAGATGAGAAAAAGCAAGAAAGTTTCCAAGAGGTGTATTATCAAGAAGCAACACAAGTCCAACAACCTACACAACCTGCCCCAAAGATCATTCAACCTCTACAAGTCGCTCCTCAACCCCAGCAACCTACTCAAGTCGCTCCGCAAATAAACCAGCCTCAAAATAAAAAATCTTCTCCATCCATTCCTATCCCCCCAAGCAAAAAAGCCGATCCACTCCCCCTACTTTTGTAGGGATCTACCCCCTCTTCATCCATATTTGATGCTCAAATTTTTAAAATAAGATAGAATCTAGAAAATATTTCATAAAAGACCATAAAAGGGAAAATATACAGAGAATGAAAACAATCAAGATTAATGTTGTAGATTGGTGGAATCAAGATATTCACAAAAATTATTTCTTAAATTTTCTCTCAAAAAAATACAAAATCACTTTATGTGAAGACCCTGATTACTTGATTTGCAGTCTTTTTGGAAATAAACATTTTGAATATGATTGTGTAAAGATTTTTTTTACTGGGGAAAATTTTACTCCAGACTTTAATCTATATGACTATGCCTTAGGTTTTGATTATATTGATTTTGAAGATAGATATATGCGATATCCTTTATGGCTTCTGCATGCAGAAACCCTTACTGTCATTCAAGAAAAGCACAAAAATATTTCTCAACAAGATGCACAAAGAAATTTTTGCAGTTTTGTCGTGAGCAATGGTAATAACGCTCATCGCATTAGGGAAGAAATGTTTGATAGTCTTTCACAAATTGACTTTGTGGCAAGTGGTGGAAGCTTTAAAAACAATATTGGAAAAAGAGTTGAGAACAAAAATGATTTTATCAAGCAATACAAATTTAATATTGCTTTTGAAAATTCCAAAACAAAGGGGTATTGTACAGAAAAGCTTTTTCAAGCTTTTGCTGCAAAAACAATTCCCATCTATTGGGGATGGGGGAATGAAGAGTTTGTAAACCCAAAAAGTTTTGTCAATCTTGATGATTTTGGCTCAATCCAAGAAGTAATTGAGTTTATCCAAGAGCTTCAAAATGATGATGAAAAATATTTGCAAATGCTTAGCGAACCTGTATTTTTGATTGAAAACATTCAAGAGCATTATGAAGAAAAATTACAAAAGTTTTTTGATCATATTTTTGAACAACCCTTAAGCGAATGCAAAAGGGTATATAGAATAGGAACGCGTGAAGGCTATTTTTACAATCAAGTAGAATGGGCAAAATATCAAGAAACCATTA
>DXDJ01000011.1 GCA_019115525.1 Candidatus Helicobacter avistercoris
TTTTGTAAGCCAAAAAAAAGGGGGGGGGGGGGGTTATTTCCCCTCTATGATTTCAAAGACAGGGATAACCTCGCCTTGATATTTTTTGTTTATGAAGTTTGCCACCTTTTGGGTTTGAAGAGCTTTTATAAGCTTTTCAATAGCTTCTGCCTTTTGCAAGGGGATTTGCTCTTGGATTGCAATGATATTGGCATAAGCCGATCGCTTATCCTCTAGTGCCAAAGCCTCTTTGTGAGAAAGTCCAGCTTGAAGTGCATAATTCCCATTGATCACTGCGATATCCACATCCCCTAGCATTCTTGGAAGCAGTGGGGCTTCCATTTGGATGATTTTCACCCTCTTGGGATTTTCGACAATATCAAGTGTAGTGCAAGCAAGATTGCTAGGATCCTTGAGCTTGATCACTCCTTCATTGTGAAGTAAAATTAAGGCTCTTGAAGCATTGGTGGGATCATTAGGGATTGCCACTCTTGCATTGTCTTTTAGATTTTCAAGGGTCTTAAACCTCTTGCTATAAATCCCCAGTGGCTCAATATGAATCTTTGCAATTTCTTGGATTTTCAATCCTCTGTCTTTGACCATTTTCTCCAAATATGGGCGATGCTGGAAATAGTTTGCATCAATTGCTCCATCATTTAGGGCGAGGTTTGGGGTTACATAGTCAGTAAAAGGGACAATAACCAATTCAACTCCATCCTTTTTTAGATCCTCTTTGACTATTTCTAGGATTTGTGCGTGAGGCACCGGAGAAGCTCCAATCTTTAGCTCAATAGCACTAAGTAATCCTGCCAAAAGCAAACTTGCAAACAAAATCTTCTTCTTCATTTTGACTCCTTTTATCGATATTTTTTTACCCACTTGACACACAAATCGCCAAGAGTTTGCACCAACTGAACCATCACTACGATCACAACAACAGCCCAAAACAAAACATTGGGCATAAATGTTTGATAACCTAGCCTAATAGCAAGATCGCCCAACCCCCCTGCCCCAATAGCTCCTGCAATGGCTGAGTAGCCAATAAGCCCAATCACTGTTGTCGTGATCGCATTGAGGATAGAGGGAAGAGCTTCTGAGAGCATAACACAGATAATACTCCACTCATTTGCCCCCATACTCTGAGTTGCCTCTATGAGTCCATCATCGACTTCATCCAACGCCCCCTCAATCAATCTTGCCACAAAAGGAATGGCAGAAAGTGAGAGTGGGACGATGGCCGCTGTTGTGCCATAGCTTTGCCCTACAATAAACTTAGATAAAGGTAAAAGCAAAATAATAAGAATAATGAACGGAAAACTTCTTGTGATATTCACAAACCATCCCAAAATCTGATTGAGCCAAAAGCATGGAAGTATCCCTCCACTTTTAGTAACATTCAAAATCACGCCAACAATTAGTCCAAAAAACAAGGCAACTATACTAGAAACTCCCACCATATAGAGTGTTTCAAGTGTGCTATCCCAAAGAGTTTGGATCAGATATGAGGGCAAGATAAAATACTGCTCTAGCATTGATTCCCTCCTTTGTAGGCTTGAAGTGCTTCACGCACCTCTTCTCCTCTAGGCTTGATCCATAGCTCAATCTTCCCTTCACTTCTTAATTTCTCTAGATTTTGAAGCGAGATTCCATTGCAAGGGAGGAGCTGAGAATCTTCTAGGAGAATTTCTTGAGTTACCTTATGCTTAGGGTGAAGAAATATCTGCTCTTTTTCTCCCACTTCTACGATCTTTCCTCCACTCATCACGCATACTTTATCTGCGATTTGAGAAACAACCTCGATTTGATGGGTGATAAGCACGATTGTCAGACTCATTTTTTTCCGAATCTCTTTGAGAAGCTCTAAAATTGATCGAGTAGTCTTAGTATCCAAAGCACTAGTTGCTTCATCACATAGCAATATCTTTGGCTCATTTGCCAATGCTCTTGCTATTGCAACCCTTTGTTTTTGTCCTCCACTAAGCTGTGAGGGATAGCTCTGTGCTTTCTCTGCCAATCCTACAAGCTCAAGAAGTTCTTGAACTCTATGGGGGATTTTATGCTTATCCCAGTGAGCGATTTTGAGTGCAAAAGCGATATTTTCATAAACATTTTTAGCACTAAGTAAGTTAAAGTGCTGAAAAATCATCCCTATCTTCCTTCTTCTCTTGCGTAAAGCCGTTTTATCAAGTTCTAAAATATTTTCCCCATCTATCAATATTTTCCCTTCACTTGGTTCTTCCAAACGATTGATCAAACGCACCAAAGTAGATTTCCCAGCACCTGAGTAGCCAATAATCCCCATAATCTCATTTTCCTCAATCCTTAGATTGATCTCTTTGAGTGCACAAAATCCATTGGGATAAATCTTTTTTATATCAATCAGCTCAATCAATTCACACCTTCTGCACTAATTTTGCAGGATTATACTTCAAAAAAATAAAAATACAATATGATTTTGAAAAAATCTGCTATCTATTGCACAAGATTCTATACGCACATTCTCGACATTTTGATCGACTTGAAGTCATTGCAAACTCTCTCTCTGCTTTGATTTCTTCAAGTATTTCATCTAGTTTTTGGATATGTTCCTGAAGTTTTTCGTCCTCAATAAACTTTCCTTCACGCAATGAACAAAAAAACACCCGTGTATCCAAATACGCATAATACTCCTTTGCGATGCAGGCATATATGGCACTTTGAATCCAATCAACCCCAACATTTTTTCCACTTTTATAGTCAATGACTCTTGCCTCTGAGCCTACACGATCAATCCTATCAATACGACCATAGAGCCTTAAGCCACTTCTTTGGATTTCATATCCTCTCTCAAGAGAAAGAATCTCATCCACACTCTCATAGTTTGCAAAAAACTTCTGCATCTGGATGAGAAACATCCTCAACTCTAGTTTTCTTAGCTGACTTTCTTCTTGTTGGATTTTCTCCAAAAGTTTTTTTTCAAAATATTCTTTTGGTTGATAGGGAGCATTGCTATAGGATTCAAAAAGTAATTGATGAAGAAGTAGCCCAAGATTGATTGCCTCACTCTCTTGGGTTTCTTCTAGCTTCTTAAGATATTTCCAATAAAACGCTCTTTTGCATTCACAAAATCGTGAAAGTGAGGTAGCAGAGAGGGCAAAACCCTCATCCACTACACAATCAGCTTCATCAAAAACATAATCATATTTTTTTGCACACTCAAAAAGCGTATAGCGATTTTCTCCCATTGCTCTTGCTTCAATCTCTTTGCCAAAAGATGCAAACTCTCCTTCAAAATAAAGCAACTCTACTTCTTCTGTGTTTTTGAAAATCTCAAGATAATAGTGCTTTTGGAGATCTTGGCGATCTTTGAGTGTAGGCATTCCTAATGCTTTGCGGATTTTGGTATTGAGGAAAACATCGCTTTGGGATACTTTGGGAATATTACTTGAGACAAAATCAGGGATAATGGCTCTTTTTAACTTCAGTCCTCGTGTTTCAAGAAGTCCCATTACACGCACTCGCCCTCCCCTAAAGTCATCGATACTCATTTTTTCTACTTCCAGACACAGCAAATGCACAATCTCACTCAAACTCAATTTCTCAAGTACATCACTCATTTTTTGATAAATATAAATAATCTCATCAAGCTGGATTTCAAAGCTCTCAGGGATATTTAATCCTTTGAGATTTTCGATCAAAAACTCCAGCTTACTTCCAGTTATCTCTACTTGATTTTGTGCAATCGCCCTAATCTGCTCAAGAAGTTCATCAGGCTCAAACCCCATAGCAAAGTTGAGATTTCTCTCCTCATCACTCACTTTGAGATAAGACTTAAAATCATCTTTTGGCAAGATGATTGCAATCTCATCTTCACTAATCCCCTCATCAAGCCACTCTTGAATCTTTTGCAAAATAAAGGCACATTGATCCAATCTAAGAGTGCAAGAATAAGCATTGGGCTTATGCAGTAGAGGGGCTGGAGTTTTTTGCAATATCTTTTTTGAACTCAATGAAAAAACATAAGTATGATCTATCTCAAAATCCCTACTTAAATACTCATAGTGAGAAATGTTATATTCATCAATATTAAGATGGATAGCAAGCTCAAGTCTAGTTGCGATTTCCCTAAGTATCTCAATCTCAAAAGGTGTTAGAAAACCATCCAAAAATACATCAATCCTCTCAAAATGCTCAACAAATTCATCCAAAATCTTTGCATTGTGTGGAAAATCATAAACCCCATACTCTCCTAGCTTTCTCTCATAGCTCTCCTGCACCTTCTCAAGTACCCTTAAATGATCTTCATAATCTCCATAAATATCTTTTTGGGGAATATCTTTGATGGATACTTTGTGATGATTAAGCTCGTTGAAGAAAGTCAATAAGAAAGAAGAAGTTTCCAAATATCCTAAAAAATTTTTCTCAAAAAACAAAATCTCACTTTCTCGCTCTTCAAACTCAAACTCTCTAAAAACCTCAGAGAGAAGGATTTTTCTCATCATTGGAGGGATTTTACTCTTCCCCTCCACTAACAAAACTTGTGAGAAAAACTCGCCTATGAGCATACATTGGGGCAAAAACCCTCCATCTTGTGCTTTTAGAAATTCCTGCATAGCCCTTGTGCTAGAAAATACATATAGATTCCCTTTCATCATTGCTCCTTTTTATTCTTTTGATCATAAATCTCATAAGTGCAATATTTTGCCAAATGAAAAGATTGTCTGCATTCTTGTGTAAGCTGGCTAAGCTTATCAATCGCATCAATTCCACTGCTATCTAGCACTCTTGAGTTGCAAAAACCTATCGCCACATTCTTAGGATCATTTTAACATCAAAAAGATCTTAAACAAAATCCTTACTCATAGGTAAAAACAAGTGCGGAAATAATCTCTCCAATAATATCAGGGATTGCAAACACAAATCTCAACACTGGCAATACTTGATATAACACTTGAAAGCCTCCCTACCCCGCATGAAGTAAAATTAATCCTACTCCATCTCACGCATCCACTCATTAAAACTCCAAGAAGAATTAAAAAATGTTTTAAAAAGTCCAAAAATATATCACATTCAATATATCAACATATCTTGATATATTGAATAATTATTGCTACACTTCCCAAAATTCACATAAGGAACAACAATGGGTGAAAAACTTCTACTAACCCTAAAAGACTTTGTCTTTCTTTTTGCAGAGCTCTCAATCCTTTTTATCCTTATTTCAACTTTTGTGGCACTTCTTAATCATCGCTACAAAAACTTTTTCCAAAAACAGCTTGCAAGCACCTCACTTACAAGCTATCTTAAAGCCATTTTCTTGGGTTCTATTACACCTTTTTGCTCTTGCTCAACTATTCCACTTTTAAATGCATTTCTGCAAAATGGCATCTCTCTTGGCGTATGCTCTGCTTACCTGCTTACCTCGCCACTGATTAATCCTATCATCGTGGTAATGCTATTTTTGAGCTTTGGATTTAAGCTTACATTTGCTTATATTGCCTTTTTGGTTTGCTCTATTTTTGCCCTCTCGCTTCTTATCTCTAGATTTGATCCTACCTCTTTGCTTTTGCCTAGTTTTACTCCCACTAAACCTTGTTGCTCCACGCCAAAATTCAGCCTCTCTCCTAGCACTCAAATCTCTCCACTTAAACCCCTCAACTTCCAAAAAAGTGTAGAGAAAAAGGGATTGAAAGACTTTTTGAAGCAATCTTTAAGAGAATACAAAAAACTTATCCCCTACATTGCTTTGGGTATGGGGATGGGAGCTGGGATTCACGGCTTTGTGCCTCAAGAGTTTTTATCTCAGAGCCTCAAAGACTATGGAGCTTTGAGTATCATTCTCTCAGCATTTTTAGGAATCTTGCTTTATATTCGTGTGGAGGCGATTATCCCTATTGGTTTGGCACTTATGGAGATTGGTGTGCCAAGTGGTGCGGTGATGAGCTTCCTTATCGCAGGAGCTGGATGCTCCCTACCTGAACTTATTTTGCTAAAGAGTATGTTTAAGACAAAATTCTTAGCCCTTTTTATCATAATCGTGCTCTCGGTGGGGATTGGCTTTGGATTTTTTGTTGAGTTTTTAGGAGTGTAAAATGGAGCAATTTATCAAAATCATCAGTGCAATCAATGATGAAAGCAGAGTGCTAATCTTAGCGTTTTTATCTCACAATGGAGAGCTGTGTGTATGCGATCTGCAACACTCACTAAATATGATTCAATCTCGCCTCTCACGCCATCTTAAAATCCTCAAAGAAGCAGGATTTTTAAGCCTTAGGCGTAAGGGGACTTGGGCGTATTATTCCCTCTCCCCTACTCTTAGCCCCATTCATCGCTCTTTGCTTGATGAGATTTCATCCCTCAATCTCTCTCTTCCAAAACTTAAAAACACAGCTTGCCATCCTGAGAGCAAGTAAGCTTATAGGAGCGAAAGAAAATCTTATTGGATGATCACCACTTCACACTCTAGGAGGATTTTAAACTCTTCTGCAACCCTTCTCTTAGCCTCCCCTATCACTTCCAAGGCCTCACTAAATGTTCCACCACCAAGATTGACTAAGAAATTTGCGTGTTTTTCACTTAGTCCCACTCCCCCTACTCTAAAGCCCTTCATCCCCACAGATTCTAAAAGTCTGCCTGCAAAATCCCCAGTAGGGTTTTTAAAACAACTTCCACAACTTGGCAAATGCGGATGTGTGCTTCGCATAGATTCAAACACGCTCACAAGTTCGCTTCTAAACCCCTCTTTTTTATAAAACCTTGCCCCATATATCACACCTTTGATCTCACTTTTTCTATAAGAGAGATTAAGCCTCTCACTCTCTATCCACTCTCCATTGACATTGACACTATGCAAGACTTCTTTGATCTCATAGCTCTTCATCCCTGCATTCATCCTCACAAGCCCTCCTAAGCTCCCAGGTAAGCCTCGCAAAAACTCTAGTCCATAAAGATTGTTTTTCTTAAAATAGCTATATATCCTCCCACTACTCACCCCTCCCCCTATCTCCACTAGCTCTCCTAAGTCTTGGATATACTCAAACTCACTTCCCAAAACACAAAGATTTTTTGCATTTGGGGAAACAAGTAGATTATTCCCAGCTCCTATGATTCTCTCCCTTTCTCTTAAGGATCTAGGAATATCAAGTATCTCTACTTCCAGCACCCCTCCGATCTTTAGACTTGTATATTTTGAAAAGTCAATAAGTTTTTTCAAAATGGAAAACTCGGAATTAGATCAAATATTCCCTTGGTGTAATCAAGGATCATATTAAGCATCCAAGGGAGAGTGAAAATCAACACACCAATCACAGCCAAAATCTTTGGTACAAATGTTAGTGTCATCTCATTGATTTGAGTTGTAGCCTGAAAAATACTCACAAGCAATCCCACAATCAACCCTGCCAAAAGCATTGGCAGAGAGATGACCAATGTGATTTTATAGGTTTCAATAGCAAGTGCCATCAATTTGGCTTCCATTTTCTATCCTTTCAAAAACACGCCATGCACAATGATTGGCATCACGCTCAACACGCCTAGCAAGATCACACCCCAATTGATACGATGATATTGTTTGAGTGCCAAAGAAGTAAGAATATAGACCAAAAATCCACCTGCAAGTCCATTGGCAATGGAATAAGTCAAAGGCATTAAAACAATTGCAAAAAAGGAAGCAAGTCCTATGGGAAGATCGCTAAAATCAATATGTTTAACCTCTAAGAACATCATCGCTCCTACAACCACCAAAGTCGGATAAATCGCAAAGCTTGGGATTGAGAGGAAAAAAGGAAGCAAGAAAAGTGTGCAAGCAAAGAAGATTGCACAAAACACGGAAGTTAGCCCTGTTCTTCCTCCCTCACTCACACCACTTGCACTCTCAAGAAAGCTAGTAGTAGTCGAAACTCCCAGACTTGCACCAATCACAGTAGCAGCAGCATCCACTTCAAGAGTTTTCTCCAAAGTCTTATCACCTTTGCCATCTTTGTTTTGAAAAAGTCCAATCTTTGCACCCACACCAGCAAGAGTTCCTAAAGAATCAAATAAATCAAGCACAAGCAATGAGATAATCGTAGGCACAAGTGCAAGGCTTAACACTCCAGCGATATCCATTTTGAAAGCTATTGGAGCGATTGAGGCAGGAGAGGAGAAAAATGCACTTGGCACTTGCGAAATCCCAAACACCCACGCCAAAATTGAGCAAATAATGATTCCAATAATAAAAGAAGCATGAATTTTTCTTGCACTAAGCACCAAAATCACAGCTACACCAATTAGCCCAATCCATACCTCAGGCTTGTTTAGCCCTCCAAGCTCAGGCAATCCAATTGGAGAAATTGTGATAACTCCCAAAGATCGCAATCCAATCGCACAAATAAACGCTCCCAATCCCCCAGCAAGAGCAAACCTAAGCCCCAAAGGAATACTATTGATAAGCCAAGCTCGTATTTTGGTAAGAGAAACAAGCAAGAAGACAACCCCAGAGAGAAACACCACTCCCAATGCTTGCTCCCAGCTAAGCCCCATTCCCTTAACCATTCCATAAGAAAAATAAGCATTCAATCCCATCCCCACGCTCATTGCCACTGGAACTCTTGCCCACACACCGCTTAAAAAAGTTGCAATGATTGTAACAAGCGTTACAGCGGTTACTAAGGCTTCTTTTGGCATTCCCGAATCTGAGAGGATAGAAGAACTCACAGGCACAATATAAAGCATTGACATGAAAGTTGTAAAACCCGCAAATGCCTCAGTTTTTATGCTACTGCCACTTTGACTGACACCAAAATAACGATCCAGAAAGCTCATTTGCTTTTCTCCTTATTGAAAAAATAAAAATGAATTGTAAGCTAAAAACCCTCAAACCCTCAATCAAAAAGAGATAAAACTAATAAATTTGCATACTCACGCAATGCAAACTTCCATGCTGTTTTATTAAAGTCTGACAATCAACACCAACAACCTCAAGATGAGGAAGTGCATCTTGCAAAATCTGCAATGCCAAAGAATCGTTGCTATCTGCATAAGTTGGGACAAGCAAGGCATTGTTGATAAACAAGAAATTTGCATAGGTTGCAGGCAATCGCTCATCTCCATCATAAATAGCCCTTACAAAAGGGAGTTTGATAAGCTCATAGAACTCGCCATTTAAATCTCTAAGATTTTTTAGCTCTTGCTCCATTGCCTTGAGTTCCTCATAATGCTCATCACTCTCATCATCACATCCCACATAAGCAATCTTATGAGAAGAGATGAATCTTGCTAAAGTATCAATATGGCTATCCGTATCATCTCCTGCTAGATAGCCATGATTGAGCCACAAAATCTTTTTGGCTCCTAAATGTTCTTTGAGCTTTTGCTCAATTTGCTCTTGGCTTAGATGAGGGTTGCGGTTTTTCTCTAAAAGGCACTGAGTATTTGTAAGGATCACGCCATTTCCATCACTCTCGATACTCCCTCCCTCCAAGATCATATCCATCACTCTTAGCTCATCACTAAACTCTCCTGCTGTTTTAAGAGAAGAGTTGATTTGATTATCCCAATTGCTTGCAAATTTAAGTCCCCAACCATTAAAGCCAAAATCAAGTAAGATATTTTTTTCATTCTCAAACAGATTGATCGCTCCAAAATCTCTCGCCCAAGTATCATTACACTTGATTGCATACACCCTCATTTTCCCCTCACTGATAGCTTTTTTAAATTCACTTTCAATCCTCTGTTTTCCCTCCAAATCATCGGGATGGTGGATCAAAATCACTTCTTCAAACCTAAGCACTTCCTTAATAATGGCAACAAAATTTTCTCTTGCCTCGTTCAAATAAGTCTTCCAATCACTCCACTGATGCGGAAAAGCAAACAAAACCGCCCTTTGCTTCTCCCATTCTGCTCGCATTCTTTTCATTTTTTCTCCCAAATTTTTTATATGATTTTACAAAACAAATAAGGATTCTACAAAATGATACTTAGCATTGAAAGCAGTTGTGATGATAGTTCTCTAGCCCTCACTCAAATCAAGGATTGCAAGCTCCTCTTTCATCAAAAAATTTCACAAGATGAGTTTCATAGTAATTATGGAGGAATCGTGCCAGAAATTGCCTCAAGACTTCATGCACAAAGACTTCCTAAGATTTTAGAAAATCTCAAAGAGTTTTTAGATGGTGATCTCTCTCCCATCAAGGCCATCGCTGTAACAACAGAGCCTGGATTAAGCGTAACGCTCATTGAAGGACTTATGATGGCAAAAACTCTCTCGCTCTCACTCTCTCTTCCACTGCTTTCAATCAATCATCTCAAGGGGCATATCTACTCACTCTTTATCAATCAAAAAGAAAGTATTTTTCCTCTAAGTGTTCTTCTGGTTTCTGGGGGGCATACATTGATTTTGGAATCTACAAAAGAAAATGTAAAAATCATCGCTCAAAGCCTGGATGATAGCTTTGGAGAGAGTTTTGATAAAGTAGCAAAAATGCTAGGATTGGGGTATCCAGGAGGTCCAATCATTGAGCAACTTGCCTCTCTTTGCAAAAAAGAGATTTACTCACTTCCTACACCTCTGCAAAACAAAACCTTAGCCTTTAGCTTCTCAGGTCTTAAAAATGCCGTAAGACTTGAGATAGAAAAGCAAGGAGAAGCTTTGGACAAACACGCACTATCTTATGCATTTCAAAAAGCTGCTTGCACTCACATTGTGCAAAAATGCAAACGCTATTTTTTGGATAAAAAAGAGAAAGGGGAAGCTATCCCCTACTTTGCAATTGTTGGAGGGGCAAGTGCAAATCTTTATCTAAGAGAGCAGATAGAAACTCTCACTCAAAGTTTTGGCTCAAAGCTTTTACTTGCGCCTCTTGAGTTTTGTTCAGATAATTCTGCAATGATTGGAAGAGTGGCAGTGGAAGAGTATTTGAGGGGAAAATTTTCAGATATAAAAAATTTGGATATTTCTCCACGAAGTAGAGAGTTTTAGGTGGTGTCCCCAGAGAGGTTCGAACTCCCGACCTTATGATTAGGAATCATACGCTCTATCCTGCTGAGCTATGAGGACAAACACCCCAAAAGGGGTGCGAAAATTATTTAGCTTTTGCTACGAGATCTTTAAGACCTTTTCCAGGCTTGAATTTTGGAATAAACTTATCAGCAGTCTTGTAAGTTTTGTTGCTTCCTGGAACTTTTCCTTCTTTTCCTTTTTGCATTACAGCTTCAAACTTACCAAATCCAACAAGTTCAATGCTTTCTTTTTTTGCCAAAGCAGCCTCTACACCAGCTACAAAAGCGTTGATTGCTTTCTCAGCGTCTTTTTTAGTTTCAAACTCACCCTTCTCTTTTACGAGATCAATAAATTCTGATTTATTCATCAGAAACCTCCATAATGAAATAAAATCATCTTTGAAATGCCAAAGATTGGGCTATTCTACAAGTTTTTCATTAAATAATCAAGCAAATAAGGGGGTTTTTGATCTCTTTGTTGTTTTTTGTTACTTTTTTTACGCATTTTGCTAAGCATAAGATAGAATCAAGGCAACAAAATCTTCTAAGGAGTCTTTGCTATGATCAAAGTTGGTATCAATGGAAGTGGGCGAATTGGACTCTGCACGGCAAGAATCATTGCAAATCGATCAGATATTGAGCTTGGTGCTATCAATACAACAGCAGATATTGATACACTCATCCACCTACTCAGATATGATTCTGTTCATCGTGGTTTTGAGGTGCAAAAAATCGATGAAAGCACCATAGCAATGGGAAACTCAAAAAATATCAAAGTCCTAAGCTCAAGAGATCCTCAGAGTATTGGCTTTGAAAAGTATGAAATCAAGGGTGTGATTGAATGCACCGGAGCTTTTAACTCTTTAGAAAAATCCTCTCTTCATCTCCATGATTGCATTCAAAAAGTGATTATTTCTGCTCCAGCTGATGATACTCCTACATTTGTTTATGGGGTAAATCATACAAGCTACAATGGGCAACAGGTGATTTCAAATGCAAGTTGTACGACAAATTGTTTAGCTCCACTTATTAAGGTGCTAGATGATGCTTATGGGATTGTTGATGGCTTGATGACAACAATTCATAGCTATACAAATGATCAAAATCTTCTAGATGTCAAACACAAAGATATTCGCCGTGCAAGAGCAGCTGGATTAAATATGATCCCTACAAAAACTGGGGCGGCAAAAGCAATTGGGCTTGTTCTCTCTCATTTGCAGGGCAAGCTCAATGGTTTTGCAATCCGAGTACCAACCCCAGATGTAAGTCTTGTGGATGTAAGCTTAAATCTTAAGAGTAAGACTTCAGTAGAGCAAATCAATACTCTCTTGCAAGAAGTTGCAAAAACTAGCATGAAAAATATCATTGAAATTGATGAAGAAAAGAGAGTTTCAAGTGATTTTATTGGATCATCTGCAAGCTCAATTTTCATCCCTGATAAAACCATAGTCATCAACGACACGCATATCAAAGTGCTTGCTTGGTATGACAATGAAATGGGATATTGTCATAGGCTTGTAGATATGAGCGTATATGCACTAACTCACTAACAAAGGATGGATATGGTTTCTTTTGAGAATTTTTTTGAGCAAATTGGGTCAAAATCTATTCCGCACCCTAGCCAAAATGCTCTTGATAGCCTCTATGATCTTATCATCAAAGAAAAGGTTGCCACTCATAGTGGATACTATCATCTCCCCTTTGAAGAAAGAGCGATCAAAGATTCACAATCCTATATCCAAGCTCACTCTACCCTTCTCTCAACAATCAAAAATCTCATCATTATCGGCGTAGGTGGAAGCTCTCTTGGCACAAAGGCAATTGATACAATGCTCTGTCATCTTCCTCATAGAAAAAATATTGCCTTAAAATTCCTAGAGCATACAGATCCCATAGAAATCAATAAAGCCCTTCAAGGCGTGGAGCTAAAAAATAGTCTTTTTGTTGTGATTTCAAAATCAGGAACAACAATTGAAACTTCCTCACTTATGAAATATGTCCTTGCTCACTATAAGCTTTTGGATCACAAAGAACATCTAGTTGTCATTACCGATGAAAACTCTCCATTACAAAAATGGGCAATAGATACAAAAGTAGAGTTTATCACCATAGCTCCAAATGTTGGAGGAAGATTCTCAGTCCTTAGCTCTGTGGGGATTTTACCCTTGATGATTTTGGGGTATGACGTGGCTTCATTGCTAGAGGGGGCAAAAAATTTTATGATGAATTTTTTGCACAGAAAAGAGGATCACATCTTACGCAAAGCGATTTTTCTAGCCAAAAGTCGCGATCGCTTTCCAATCAATGTGCTTTTTTCTTATTCTAGTTCTTTTAAAGATTTTAATGCTTGGTATGTGCAACTTTGGGCTGAGAGTTTGGGAAAAATTGATACCTATGGAAAAAAAGTCGGATTGACACCTATCGCCCTGATTGGGAGTATTGATCAACACTCTTTCCTTCAGCTTATTACCCAAGGCGTCATGGATAAAAGCGTAACTTTTCTTAATTTCAATCGAAAAAACTATTCAGAACCAAAAATCCCTTCTCTATCTCTTCCCCATCTTGAAAGCACAGATTTTGTCAATAATACTTCATTTGCAAAACTTCTCAACTATCAGCAAATTGCAACGATGCAAACAATCCAAAATGAAGGTATTCCAACAGATGAGATCAAGGTAGATATGCTTTGTGAGCAAAGTGTGGGGATTTTGATCTTTTATTTTGAACTTCTAACTTCGTGCGTAGGTAGAATCTTAGACATCAATACTTACGATCAACCCGGTGTAGAATTTGGGAAAATTCGCCTGAGGGAGATGTTTTAATTACCCTAAATCTTGCTACAATTAGCAATATTTCAACCATTTGGAGGATACGATGTTAGAAGTCGCTGGAATAGAGCTTATGCAACAAGTAAAAACAATCCGAGATATTGATGTTCGTGACAAAAGAGTATTGATCCGTGTAGATTTCAATGTCCCAATGGATCGAGAATATAATATTTCAGATGATACGCGAATGAGAGAAGCACTTCCTACAATCAATTACTGCATTGATCATCAAGCCAAAAGTATTGTTTTGGTCAGCCATCTTGGACGCCCCAATGGAAAAGAATCTGGACTTTCTTTGAAACACATTATCAAGCGACTTGAGAGACTGCTTGGAAAAAACATTGTCTTTGCAGATGATATTGATAGTGCAAAAAGTATTCAAGCGACTTTGAAAAACAATGCAATCATTTTGCTTGAAAATATTAGATTTTATGAAGGTGAAGAAAAAAATGATGACACTCTAGCAAAAGAGCTTTCAAGCCTTTGTGATGTGTATATCAATGATGCATTTGGAACAAGTCATAGAGCTCATGCAAGCACCCATGGGATCGCAAAATATGCTCAAGAAAAAGTAGCAGGACTACTCCTAAAAAAAGAAATTGATTCATTTGCAAAAGCTTTTAGCAATCCCCTCAAACCTGTTTTGCTTATTGTTGGAGGAAGCAAGGTAAGCTCAAAACTTGAGCTACTTAACAATATCTTAGGCTTGGTTGATAAAATTATTATTGGTGGAGCTATGAGTAATACTTTTCTTCAAGCACTCGGACACAATATGCAAAACTCTCTTGTAGAGAAAAATCTCATCCAAGAAGCAGAAAAAATCCTTGAGCATGCAAAACAAAAGGGGGTTAAGATCTATTTGCCCGTAGATGTTGTCAGCACTAATTCACTCAGCACCCCAAAAGAGATCAAAATCTCTCCTGTCCAAGATGTTCCAGAAGGACTAATGGCAGTGGATATTGGTCCAGCTAGCACAAAACTATTTAATCAAGTCATTCGTGACAGTCAAACAATTATTTGGAATGGTCCATTGGGCGTATATGAAACTTCTCAATTCTCACGAGGAACATTCAGCGTAGCTCACAGTATTGCTGATACTTATGCTTTTAGTCTTATTGGTGGTGGGGATACTGCAGATGCCGTAGATAAAGCTGGAGAGAGAGATAATATGAGTTTTATCTCAACAGGTGGTGGAGCATCTTTAGAGCTTCTAGAAGGCAAAGTATTGCCAGCTTTTGAAGTGCTAGACAAGAGAGAGTAATATGCTTGTTTTTCTCAAAGAAAATCCCCAAAAGATTCTCAAAGAAGAAATCCTAGATCCACAGAGAGAAAATATCATTTGGGTGGATTTACTTGAGCCAACAAGCGATGAAGTTGCCTATATTTCAAAAACTTACAACATTGATATTCCTACTCAAGAAGAAAGAGAAGAAATCGAAGAGAGTGCAAGATACTGGGAAGACAACGAGAGCATTACAATCAATACCTACTTCCTTATGCAATTCAAAGAAGAAAAGCGTATCGGAAATCAAACCATCACTTTTATTCTCAAAGATAGCATTCTCTTCACCGTGAGATATGGGGAGTTTAGAGGTATTGATGAAGTGCAAAAAACCCTTCTCTCTAGCCCCAAACTCTTTAATTGCGGATTTGACATCATCAGTAGAATCTTTGAGATTCGGGTTGAAAAAGATGCGGATATTTTAGAGGGTGTAGCACGATCTACTCGTGCATTGAGAAAAAAAATATTTGGTGATGAAGAGGTAAGTCACGAAGTCTTACAACACCTCTCAAGACTGCAAGAGTTTAATATGGCTGTGCGAGACTCTCTATTTGATAAGCGTCGAGCTATTACTGCAATGCTAAGAAGCATCAAACCGCATTCTGAAGTCAAAAAAGCTTTGACTATTATTCTTAAAGATATCAATTCTCTGGTTGAATTTGCAAACACAAGTATGAATGCACTTGATAATATCCAAAGCTTGCTGACAAACCAAATCAACATCGAACAAAACAAAATCATCAAACTCTTCACGGTTGTTACTGTTGCAATGACACCCCCTACTCTCATAGGCACGATCTATGGAATGAATTTTAAATATATGCCAGAGCTTGATTGGAGTTTTGGCTATCCCCTTGCAATCGCCCTTATGATCGCTTCTACACTTTTGCCTATTCTTTATTTTAAGAAAAAAGGTTGGCTACAATAACTTTTGATACAATACGCCTTTTTTCAAAAAGGAGTATTGATGTTTGAATGGTTGACTCAACCCGAGGCGTGGATCACCCTCATTACGCTAAGTGCATTAGAGATTGTATTGGGGATTGACAATATTATTTTTATTGCAATCTTGGTCAATAAACTTCCACAAACCCAAAGAGATAAAGCAAGGTTTTTTGGTTTGACTTTGGCGATGCTCACACGCATTGGCTTGCTTGCCTCACTTTTTTGGATTATGAAACTCACAAAACCTTTGTTTCATATTGCACAAATAGGAATCTCAGGAAGAGATTTAATCCTCATTCTTGGGGGTATCTTCTTGCTATATAAAAGTGCAAAGGAAATCTATGAGCAAACCCAAGCTCCTCATCAAGAAGGAGAAAATAAGTTTAAAGGTGGATTTATCTCAACACTAATTCAAATTGCAATCCTAGATATTGTCTTCTCTCTTGATTCGGTTATTACTGCTGTTGGAATGGCACAGGATCTTGAAATTATGATTATTGCCATTATTGTTGCAGTGGGAGTCATGATGTTTGCTTCAAAGGGGATAGCAGAGTTTGTAGATGCACATCCTACGATCAAAACCCTAGCACTTGCATTTTTGTTTATGGTAGGGGTTGTGTTGATTTTGGATGGCTTTAAAATCCATGTGCCCAAAGCCTATATCTACTTTGCTATGGGATTCTCTCTTGTAGTAGAACTTTTAAATATCTACATTCGCAAGAAAAGCAAAATCTCCTAATCTTCCGCACTCTTCTCTCCTAGCTCCTTTTGGGGGCATAGGATTTGCAAAAAACGATTTTCTAAGATCTTTTTTTCTTTTAATTCACACAAAAAGCTAGAAATTTCTTTTGTTCTAACAATCCTTGGCTCATCATCCATATTTGCACCCACAACCCCTACAAGACGCCCATCTTGTGTGTAATATCCCTTACCATAAGGATATTTATACCCTCCAAAACTGCTTGCAGTCTCATATGCAAGATCCTCTAGCTTCCCTTTTAGAGGCGTGATTTTTGTTTGAAAAGAGTTGATTGGACTAATGGTTGCAGAATAGAGCACACCATAGTTTTCTTTTTCACTTCTCTTGCTAAAAACATCAATCCAATTTTTAGTATAAATCCGATCATGATAAAAAGTTTTCTCTCTTACATTGCAGTATGCATCGGTATATTCTGATGTTTCAAGGACAGCAAGCCCTCTTTGCAAATCCAAAGCTTTGATTGATAGTTTTGCAATGCAGATAAAAAGAGGGGCACTATCATCTTGCATCATTGCAAAACTTGATCGTGGATAGATATTTTTGTTATAAACCATATTTGCAGAAGTTAGATACAAACCATCTCTTAGCAAAATCCCATAACTCCGCTTGATTGCACCATCCAAAAAAGTAGTGGTAATCACTGCTGTTCCATAGATCCAATCTTCATTTTGAACAAGCTTTTCCCCATTTTTCTCTTTTTCTTTTTTTTCAAAATTGTATCCCTCATAAGGATCTTGCAAATCTCCAAGGCTCTCCTGCGTTTGTGTTGAAGCTTGATGTTTTGTAGGTTTTTTTAGTTTTGTTGATCCTTTAATATTTGGAGCAATAGGTTTTAGAGAATCACTTTGTTTTTTTGATTCTTCAAGTAGTTGTTTTTCTGCTTGATTTAGAGATGGTTTTGCACTCGCCCCATCTTCAAGCCTATCTTCTGATCCCATCAAAAAAACTACAAATAAAACATACAAAAGTTTTTTCATATTCTCTCACCTAAAATTTTCAAGATAAATCGGTAAAATACCCAAAATCTAAATTCAAAGGATATACAAAATGGCATTAAAAGTTTATGAAATCTCACAAGAAGAACTAGATAAAGCAAAATATGCAACTATCATCACAAACAAAGGTGCGATGAAGTTTGAACTTTTTGGCTCTGATGCTCCACAAAATGTCATCAATTTTGCCACTCTTGCAAATGAAGGGTTTTATAAGGGGCTTACTTTTCATCGTGTGATTCCAAATTTTGTCGCTCAAGGCGGATGCCCTATTGGTAATGGTTGCGGTGGTCCAGGTTATAGCATCAAATGCGAAGTAAGCAATAATCCTCACAAACATATCAAAGGTGCTCTCTCTATGGCTCATGCTGGAAGAGATACTGGAGGAAGTCAGTTTTTTATCTGCTTTGCCTCATTGCCTCATCTTGATGGAGAACATACGGTTTTTGGTCAGATTATTGATAAAGCAAGTCTTGAAGTTTTAGATAGCATCAGAGGAAATGATGTGATTGAAGATATTATCATCTCAGACACAAAGCCTGAGTGATAGTAA
>DXDJ01000012.1 GCA_019115525.1 Candidatus Helicobacter avistercoris
GCTTTTTGCATAATATGATGATAGATCAACCCAATATCAAAGCTTCTTATGAGAGAGATCAAGGGTATGTATATTTTCTTGTCGGAGTTGATGGTGAAATTCCTATCAACAAGCTTTTTTCAATTCTTGCAGAACTTCAGTATCGCCAACTTATCTATGGACATCAGATGAGTGGAATGAGTGCATTGGGCTATGATAGTGATTTTTATTTCACACAAACTGATGGTTTTGGAGGTAGGGTTAGTGTGGGAGGGAAGTTTTATTTTCCCAATCAAATTGCCTTAAAGCTACGATTGTATTTTGATTTTTGGTCGATTGAAGCTTCAGATCTTGTCGCAGGGTATCAGGGTGGAAAGTTTATTAGCAATTTTGTAGAACCAAGGAATCTAACACGAGTGATTGGTGTTAGCTTTGGTGTAAATTTTTAGGGGATCGTGTTTTTGTTTGCCAAAAATATCAAAGTCTTTGCTATAATACCCTCTTTTAGATTTCTGTATGGGACCCTAGGTTCCCCCACCCCCTATCCTAGGGTCCCCTAGAGAAATCTCCCTCAAGGCTTCTACAAAATGTTTTTCTACATCTATTCATTTTTTGGTATCAATATTTTCCAATACATTACTTTTCGAGCTGGAATTAGTTTTTTTATCGCATTTTTTTTAAGTGTGTTTTTGATGCCTCTTTTTATTCGTTGGGCAAAGGCCAAAAAAGCCAATCAACCCATTTCAAGCTATGTGCCAACGCATGAAGGCAAAAAAGATACACCTACAATGGGTGGGCTTGTTTTTGTGCTTAGCACACTTTGTGCAAGTCTTCTTTGTGTCAATCTCTCTAATGCCTATGTATGGATTGGGCTTGGAGCATTGGTAAGTTTTTGCTTGGTTGGCGTGAGGGATGACTATATGAAAATCTCTGCAAAAAGCAATGCAGGGATGAGTGCAAAAATGAAATTTGCTCTTTTGTTATTGATTGCCATTATCCTCTCTTCTTTGCTTGTCTATATTGGACACAGCGGACACATTTATGTGCCTTTTATGAAAAAGCCTTTATTGGATTTTGATTCTTTGCCAATCTTGAGCATTGTGTTTTGGACTTTGGTGTTTTTGGCAACTTCAAATGCAGTCAATATCACTGATGGACTTGATGGCCTTGCAACAGTGCCTAGTATTTGTGCATTGATTTCACTCTCTATTTTTGTTTATATTGCAGGGCATGCGGGATTATCAAGCTATTTGCTATGGCCAAGAGCTGTTGATGCAGGGGAGCTAGTCATCGTCTCTGTGGCACTGATTGGGGCTCTTTTTGGTTTTCTTTGGTATAACTGCCATCCTGCACAAGTTTTTATGGGGGATAGTGGGAGTTTGGCATTGGGATCGTTTATCGCATATATGGCGATTGTGTCAAACAATGAAATCTTGCTCTTTTTGATTGGATTGATTTTTGTGATTGAGACTCTCTCTGTGATTTTGCAGGTGGGGAGCTATAAGACACGAGGGAAGAAAGTTTTCCTTATGGCACCTATTCATCATCACTTTGAGATGAAAGGATGGGCTGAGAATAAAATCATTATCCGCTTCTGGATTATTGCAATTCTAAGTAATCTAGTCGCACTTTTAAGTCTAAAAATCCGATGATCGCCCTTCTTGGATTTGGCAAAACCAATCAGGCTCTTCTTAAGTATATCAACGCTCAAGGCATAGGATGTGTGATTAGTGATGATGCTTTTCAAGAAGAGAGCAGAGATGAGTTTGGCAATATTTTTACTCAAGATTTTGCTCGTTTTGAAACCACGATGCAAATCCCATCTCCAGGGATACCCCCATACAACACAATGATCAAGCAATCCTCAAACTTAGTCAGTGAGTATGACTACATTCTCTCTCAAATCCATGGAAAACAAATCTGGGTGAGTGGGACAAATGGAAAGACAACTACTACTGAAATGCTTGAGTGGGTGCTAAGGGATTTTGGAGGGATGAGTGGAGGAAACATCGGAACTCCTCTTGCAGTGTTGGCAGAGTATAAGCCTAGGATTTGGATATTAGAGACTAGCTCGTTCTCACTGCATTATACACGCAGGGTTTCCCCTCAGTGCTATATTTTGCTCCCCTTGAGCGAGGATCATATTTCTTGGCATGGGAGCTATGAGGCGTATATCAGGGATAAGCTGGGAGTCTTGGAGAGAATGTCAGAAGAGAGCGTGGCTTTTATCCCCAAAAATTTGCAATCCCATACAAGAGGTTTTAAGGGGAGAGTGTTCTTGTATGAAGATTCTAAAGATCTAGCAGATGCTTTTGGAATCAATCTAGAAAAAATCCCATTCAAAGAGCCGTTTTTGCTTGATGCTCTTTTGGCTTTGTGCGGGGCTGAAGTAGTATGTGGGCAAAGCAGGGTGGAGGCGATAAAGGATTATAAGATAGGGGGACACAAGATAGAAGAGTTTAGGGATAGTCGAGGGAGATTGTGGGTTAATGATTCTAAAGGAACGAATGCAGATGCGAGTATTTGGGCATTGAGAACTTATAAGGGGAGGAAGATTTTCCTTATTTTAGGAGGGGAAGATAAGGGGGCAGATCTTAGTGATCTCTTCAAAGAAATGCAAGGAGAGGATATAGAGATTTTTGCTATTGGCAAAAATGCTCAAAAACTCCAAGAGCTTTCGAAGGAATATTCAATCCCCTGCAAGGTTTGTGGCGTGTTGCACAAGGCGGTGGAGAGCATCCATCTCTTGCACTCCCAAGAGAGTGTCGCACTCCTCTCTCCAGCTGCTGCAAGCTTAGATCAGTATGCTTCATATAAACATCGTGGAGAGGAGTTTGTGCGATTTGTGCAAAGTTTGGGGTAAAAACATCAAACTTTCTGCTATAATTCTCTCTTTTATGGCTTGATAGCTCAGTCGGTAGAGCAGAAGACTGAAAATCTTCGTGTCGGTGGTTCGATTCCGCCTCAAGCCACCACTTCTTATTTTCTCCCCATTTCTTGATATATCTCAAAGTTCCAAAAACAAAGACAGAATTTACTTCAAAAGATTTTAGTGATTCAAAACTGCTCTATCTTCTACTGCACAAAAAGCTAAATAATCTCTAGAAACATGATTTCTAGAATCCCAGCCATCCCTAGGGGGGGGGGGTAAGGGAATGGTTGCTTCTTGAAAAACCAAGAAGATCAAAAAACCCCTGCGAATTTTATTTTAAAAGGAGACCGCAGGGTAAAAATAAACAAAAACCGATAAGACTCTAGGGTGCCTCCAAAGGAAGCACCAGTAAATCTTATCTTAGGGGCGTAGCCCTAAGATGCTTTCTTTACTTGTTATTCTTATTCTCACTTGTTTTAAGTGGTAAAGGTTTGCTAGG
>DXDJ01000013.1 GCA_019115525.1 Candidatus Helicobacter avistercoris
TACAAAATTCCTTTCTCTATTTGAATAAAAATCTAAAAAATATTTAAGAAAGAGAAAAAGGACACTTCTCCCATACTGCTAGTTTGGCACAATAGAGTTCTTTCGTGCTGTTTTTTGTAGTGAGAAAAGCAAGAGAATCACGAAATTATGTAGCAGATGCACCTAGATTTTATTTTTGATTTTTTCTACCATTTCTTTGTTTGTTTAACTCCCTTTTTTGGGAGTTTTACACCAATAAACTAGCTCATTTCAGATTTCATTTTTCACTCATCTACTCTTTAAATATGAGTGTGCAAGAAGTCAATTTGAGTTTTGAGCTTATTAAAGGAAAGTAGCAATGGCAGAATCTCATATCATCAGTGGATTGGTTAAAAAGAGAGGTGAGATTAAAGGAGAAATTGAGTATCTTACCTCTCAAATCAATACCCTAAAATCTAATCTTAATACACTTGATAAGGCAATTCTACTCTTTGAACCTGAGTATCAAATAGACTCTATTAAAACCATTCATAAAAATAGAGTGAGATACTTTGATAACGGAGAGTTTAAATCTTTACTCTTTACTATCTTAAAAAGTAGTGGAGAAGCACTTGAAACCCAAGAGATTATCTCCCATCTTGTAGATTTAAAATCTATTACATTCTCTTCCCATCAAGAACAACTCAACTTTAAAAGTGTCATCTTTAAGCAATTAAAGCACTACACTGAACAAAATCTCCTCACTCATAGAGTGGGAGGGAGGAATATTCATTATTGGGATATTAAGCCTTTAGAGCAGAATGAAATATAGTTACAATCAAATTCAAATGCTTTAACTAAGCTAATGTGGATTGCAATATTATGATTGGTTGATTGCCAATCTCTCTAATACTCATTAAGATTGGAATTTATTCTTCTATTGCCTTGCCAATATCCTGCAAACTCATCTGAAGGTGGAGAATTTAGACACCTAGAAAGCAGGTCAAAGAACACTTTCTTGCTTGGTGTTCTTCTTGTGTTTTCTCTATAAGCCATTTCACTTGCATACCTAGCCATATACATTACATTAGAGCGATGATACACTCCATAAAATGCTCTTCTTATTCTTGCATTATAACTTTCACACTGATTGTTGTTTTCTCTAAAGAAGCCCATATATTCATCTTTGTGATTGACTCTGCATAAAATATAATCATAGCGAGTGTCTAAATCATTATAAGCTTTGTTCTCATCGGTGTGGATGATGCTTCCTTCTTTGATATGCTTATGCACAATTTTATTGATAATAGAGGAATTCTCATTTTTAATTAAAAAGGTTTTTGTTCTAAAAGAGCCAAAGAGCCCCTTAGCCCTTTCCTCATCACTCACTCTCTGTCTAATTGAGAGAACTGCAACCTCTGTGCCCTTAACTATCTTTCTCCTATCAAGTCGATTACTTCTTCTATTTTTTGGTTTAATATAGTGTCCATAATACACTCTATTAATTTCACATTCCCCTTCAAAGGGTATTTCCCAATCATTCTTTTCAAGCACTTGCCTAATCTTTTGCAAAATCACCCAAGCTGTTTTATGTTCTACTCCAAGCTCTTTGGATAAGAATATAGCATTAATCCCCTTGCTGGCATTAACAAAGAATCCCATAGCAGCCAAATAGTATTTTAAGGGGATTTTATGGTCTTGCAAGATTGTTCCACTAGCAACACTGAAGTGATGGGAGCATTGGGGGCATTTGAATCTTTTGGTTGTTTTTAGAAAATAATTTTTCTTGTTGTTTTTGCACTTAGGACAAACAGGCTTTCCCCCATTATCTGCCCATATAATTTTTGTAAGAAGTTTGATGACACGCTCTTTTGAGAGCAAAAGCATTTTAGAACCAGAGATTCCTCTGGCTTCTTTGCTAAGCAAAAAGTGCTGTGCCATCTCTCCTCCTTTCAAAAATTTATGTGTTAAATTGAGTTTTGAGGAGATTATTTCTAAAAGAAAAAATCTTTGCATCGTTTATTAAAAGTTGAAGATAAAGAGAAGTTTTACAAAATAGATAAAATTTTAGAAATCGAGTTCAACAAATGGAAGAAGATTGTTTTTTTATTTGGGTAACTTATCTCAAGATTTGTTTGTTATCTTGACAGAAGGATTTGACTAAGATTTTTATAGAAGCTATTCCTCTGTTTCAACAATGCACACAATCCCATCAATGATTTCAATTTTTGTTTGTCGGCGTAGTGGAGGTGGAGGAGTTACTCTTGCTTTAAGCTTTGGTGGGGTTTTGCCCTCTGTATTATGCCTATCCAAGAACTCACACAATTCTATAAACCCCATACTTCTTCTAGTGTTTTTCTCTAAGACATCATAATGATAAGGATGATAAGCCCCCTCATAGTCTATACTTAAAGTAACTCTTGCATCTTCAATGCTTCTTGCATAAAAATAAGCTTGTGTGACTTTGTATGTGCTTTTCCTTCCTCTGTCATTCCAATAAGTGAGGATAATTTGCTCTCCATCTTGATTGAGATATATGGGGTTTAATCCACAATCAAGCTCATAGTGAGAATGAAGCAAAAGAAGCTCTCGCATATCCACAACCCTAAGATAGTTCTCTTGCAAATATCGAAGGTAATGTGTAGCTTTACACTCTTTGAGATTATCTAGGTTTGAGTCAATATAGAAATTAAAGATTTTTCGCTTTTTATAAAAGCGATTTTTGGAGCAAATTTCATCACTTAAAAAATCTAAAACATCTTGCTCTTCCCATACTCCCCCAAACTCTGTGGCTTCGCCTAGTGTGATTTCAAATTGGAAGGACATTTTTGTTCCTTAGCTTGGGATTATAGAGTTTTTGCGTGCGGTTTTTTGGAGAGAAAAAAGCATCAAAAACATTAGGATGCAATACACTACACTAAGGCTCTGCATCGCTGGGAAGTTTGCTTTTAGCCCCTCATCAAAAAGTTGTCCCACAAATGGAAGCAAGAGAGAGGGTTTGTAGATCAAAACAATAAAACAAAATACAAACGATGATAATGAGATAAGGATATGTTTTTTCCACAAGAGAACAACATACATGCCTACAAACGACAAGCATAGAAAGGCGATTAAAATTGCTTCATAAAAATCAAAACGATAGCAGTATATAAAGAATATGAACACTAAGGCATCAATAGCACTTGTGCCAAAAGCAAGTCGTCCAACATGTTTTCTTAAGATACAGTATGAATAAATACCTGAAAAAAATACAACAAAATAAGAAAAAATTTGCCATTCCCAAGGGACTTGAGTAGGATTTTTTGAAAAAACGAATGTAATCGTTTGTAGAGGTGTAAAAATTGCAATATTTTCAAAATCAATCTTTAACATTTCTGTCGTCTTATTTAATGAGAACAATGCAAGAGTGTAGATACCAAAAAGAGAAATGAGCAAAACAAGATTGGCGATAATTTGGGCTAGATTTGTGTGGTGGTCTGAGATTTGGCGATAAAACCATAATTGCCAACGATCAATTTTATTTTTTTCTAATTCATTTTTATTGATTTCAAGAATCCTTACAGAATCTATTTCATTACAATCCTTAATCTTTTCTTGTTTTTTCAAATCCTCTACTTCTTGACTTAATGTTGAAATATCATTTCGATATTGATACTCCAACTCTTTTGCGTATAGTTCAAGCTTATGCCATTGCTGAGTATCTAACAGATTGCCTTGAGCAATCAGAGTTTCTTTGATAACCCTAAAAGAATCTCTGATGTTAAGTGAGTGTTGGATACAAAGATAGCTTTTTGTTCTGCCTTTTTCTGCATTGTCTTTTTCTTTAGCTTCTTGCCCTGCTTTTTGATTTATGTATTCCTCTAGCTTATCAATTGTATTTTGTGGCAAGACAACCCCTACAAAATTTACAAATTTTGGCTGATTGAAAACACACATTGAGAAGTTTGGAATCCCCTTAAAATCTACAAAATAGAAGTTTGCAATTCCTTCAAAATAGGAGCGATAGAATTGAATATCTTGATGAAAAATTGCACGATGAAAGTAGGTTTCATTATAAAAATGTGTGCTAGAAAAATCAACTTCCCGACTAAATGTACAGCGTGAGAATTTTGTGGCAGGTTTGACATTTTGTTCTTTTGAAATTTCACCCATTTTTGCGTCTTTAAAGATTGTCTTTCCCAAAAACTTTGTATCTGAAAAATCTGCAAATTTCAAAAATAATGACTCAGAGAAATTTGCATTGTCTTTAAATGTGGTTTTTCTAAAATCACCTGCAAAAAATATATTGCGATCGAAATTGGCATTTTTTTTAAAACAAGCCCCACTAAAGTTAGCATGTTTCCTGAAACCTTTTGTATCTTGCTCAATGCTATGTGTAAGGAAAAAATTTGCTTCACTTTCAAAAATCACTTTAGAAAAATTGCTTTCCTCCTTAAATGTTGCATCAAGAAAAATTGCTTCACACTTAAATTTTGTTCTAGTTCCACCAAAAAAAGCTCTTTTTTCAAAAATACAATGTGAAAAATCTGATTTTTTTCTATAAACAGCATCTTGAAGAAATATATCTTCCTTGAATGTGCTTCCATGAAAATTAACCCCATTAAAAAAAATACAATGATTAAAAAAGATTTGTTTATGAAAGACAATAGAAGGAAGATTTACAAAATTAAAAAATATACAATTATTGAAAGTTAGAGGGAAATCAATCTCTGGTTCAGGATAGTTTAGTTGGTAAAAAAAGCAAGACTGATTATCGCCTTGACTTATTTTATCCCCTACAAAACTACAATTTTCAAAGCGAATTTTATATTTTTTGATTGTCGGAAAAAAATTGAGGTTTGTGTTATTGATATTCTTAATATCTTTTATTTCAAAATATTCAGATCCTTTCCATTGGATCGAATCGTCTTTAGAGTTTTGAATGCCTAATTTTTTGAGAATATCTTCTCTGAAAATTTGTATAAAATCTTCTTCTTGCAAATCTAAATCTACTAACAGCTTTTCACTTTCTTTGTCAATTTCAAAGTATTGAGAAGTATGTTGCCAAGAGCTTGAATGATTGTATCTCTTTCTAATGTCTTGTAGTTCCAAAAAACGCTGATAGCAGTCGTCAAGTTTCATTTTTTTAAGATACAAATCATTAAGTTTTTTAATTTCTTGTAGTTCTCTTGTTTCTATTCTAAACATTATCTCCCCTCCTCAATGATTTTGATTTCCTCTTCTGTGAGGTTGTAGAGGGTATAGACTAGGGAGTCGATTTCTTGTTCTAGCTCTTGGGTGTTGGCTTTGGGGTCGGACTCCTTAAGGGCTAGAATCTTCTCTACTAAAGCGATGATTTTATCTGCTGTGGGTTGGTTGGATTGTGTGATTTTTGGAATTGGAAAACGCTCAACATATTGATTTGAAAGCAAAAAACCTTTGTCAGAATAAAGATGCCCTATCTGAGAAAAATAGTAAAAAATTGCTCTTGAATTCAAAAAGCCTAAAAGATATTTTGTAGTTTTAGAATCTTGGGAAGTCAAAAAAGCCATACTATCCAAAAGAAGCGTGTGCTCCTTTGTCAAAATAAAACTTGGTAGCTGTGTTACTCTCTGCCACGCGATATATATTTTTTCAAAACTTTCAAGATATTCTCTTGTTGGATTATTATCCAACTCAAGCCAGTGATGCTGTCCTAAATAGGGCTTCTTATCGGTAATTGGCTTGTTGGTGCATTGTCCTCTTGCCTTGAGTCTGTCTTGATATTGCAATAAATGAGAATAAATACTAGGATATTTTTCTTGTAGATATTGATGAGAACCAAACTCAATGGCGATTATCCACAAATCCGCCCATTCATAAGAATAACGCTTGATATCTCGCCCTCTTAATATTTTCTTGATGATTTGCTCTGTGGCTTCTCTCTCCTCTTGGGTTTTGCAATTTCTTAGAATCTCCTCTCTTTTTTCTGAAGTAATGATAAAGGCTTCGTTGTAGCCTGTCTTTACCCCATAGTTGATAGATATATCCCATTCTTTGAGTGGTGTGCCTAGAGTTTCAGTCTTCTTTTTAAGAGAAAGAAGTTGTGTATCCCCAAAAATAAAGCTGTCTTCTTGAAGGCAAGATTTTGGCATAGAGGTAGAGCTATAAGAGAGGAGGGAGAAAATCATTTTTTCATTATCTAGGACTGCTTGAGGGTTTTGACTTTGCTGTAAGGCAAAGGTTGGGAAGCACCAATCCTTGCTAGAAGGAGATTTGATAAGGGTGGTGATAGAGGTATCTACTGTGGCATTTTCAAAGGCTTTGACACCATTAAAATCAATATAGCTAGAGAAGGTGTTAAAGAGGGTAAGCTTCCTTAGAGGTGTGCCATATCCTGCTCTTGCCCATTTGTTGCTTGTGATAAAAGAGAGGATGCCATTAGGCTTTAGGACTTGAAGTCCTTTGGCAAAAAAGTAAGTAAAAATATCAGCTTTTCCATTGAAGAAATCACCAAACTCTGATTTGATCTGATCTTTTAAGAAAATATCTTCTTGCCTAATATAAGGTGGATTTCCAATAACAATATCAAATCCGCCTTCTTGAAATACCTCTCCAAAAAAGAGCTTGTAGAGGAAGAGTAAATCTGTGCGGAATCCTCCATTGATGAAGCTCTCTTGGAATTTATAGGCATTGTTAAGTTGGGTAAATAATTTGTCATATTGTTTTTCAAGATTTTTGATTCTTTTGCTTTCTTTGCCTCCGTGAGCCTTGATTTCTGCAATATCTTTTTCTATCCCGCTAAGTTTGTTTTCCCCATTTTCTATTTGCTCTTCTAGGATTTTGCTAATTTCATCACGGATATTTTCTTTGATGTTTTGCTTTTCTTGTGGCTCTGTGGTTTTGAAAAAGGTGTGAATATTGTCTTTGATTGAGATGAAGGATGAGTTCTGTCTATTTCCATAATCTAGCAAGTCTTCTTGTAGTCCTAGCTCTTTTTTACTGAATAGCGAATCAATAGGAGCTGAGTGTGTGACTAAGAGATCTTTAGGAAGTAGCTCAAATCCCTCAAGAGTTTCTAACAAACTATTGCCTTGCATAAATTTGAAGTCAAGGTTTGGTAGAGGTCGTGGTTTTTCTTCATCGACTGCGATTGAGAGCCAAAAGCGGAGTTTGGCTATCTCAATAGCATCTGAGTCAATATCGATTCCATAGATGTTGTTTTCGATGATTGCTCGTTTGGATTTTGCAAGACTAGAATCATCAAGAGTTTTATCAAGTGTGGTGTGAATAGAGAGGATTTCACTGAGTAATCCCATAGGGAAAGCCCCTGAGCCAATGGCTGGATCAAGGATTTTTAGTGTTTTTAGTGTATCAAGGATTTTTCTTCCATTTTTTCTAGCAAAGTCATTGTCGCTCTCTTGGTTGTAGATAAGTTTTTCTATATGCTCTTTGTTCTCATCACCAAAGACTTGAGTGAGTTTGAGGACAAGTGAGTTTTTGCACATAAAATGCACAATTCCTCTGCGAGTATAGAATGCTCCTAGTTCTTTGTTGTAATCAATCAGGTTTTCAAAGACTTTCCCTAACATTTCAGGGTCGATTCCTACCTCAATTTCACTTGGAGTAGATTCATCAATTGTGAAGTTGTAGAGCTCAAAGAGTTCAAAAATATCAGCAAAAAACTCCTTGTCTAGCAGTTCGCAAAGCATTTTATCTCTATCAATGCCATTTTCTTCAAAAAGCCCACCATTAAGGAATGGAATCCTGCAATCAAAAATGGGTGAGTAATCCCCATCATCTCTTCTGTCTTTATTGAGGCTTTCAAAAAATAGAGGTGCTAGGGCTTTTTCATAGAAGCCACTGTTGTGATTGTCATAAAGATTTTTGAGGAATTTTTTATCTCCTTCTCCCCATTTTCCATCTTTTGGGACACCTAACCAACCTTTCTTTTGGATGAAATAGAGAAATACGATTCTTCCTAGAAGCTTTTTAATAAAAGTGGAAATGGCTTTTAGAGGGTCTTCTTGTGGATAGGCTTTTGCAAAGATATTGACAATGGCTTGGTCTTTTGAGAGAAAAGTAAGTTTTTCATCATAAAGTGCTTTGTAGCTCTCAAAAAATGCTTTTGTAACGGGTTCAACCGAAAAGGCTTCGCTTAATGTGGCTTGTGTAGGAGAGGATTGCCAATTTGTGAAGAGCTTTTGGAAGTTTTGCTCTGCTGTGTTGGTCGTTTCATTTTTTCCTAGCGTGAAACTTTGGCGTTTGGAACTACCATAATCAATCCCTCCATCCTCATTGAGTGAGCGAGTGATAAGAGAAAGTCTAAAAGTGGGATTCCCCTCTTGATAAAAACAAGCCAAAACAGCACTAGAATCGATAGTTTCAAGCCTTTTCTTGAGTTCTTTGTAGAGTCCAATCTTGGCATTAACAGAATCTACCTCAAAGACATAAAATTGAAGTTTTTGGAAGTTTCCCAAGTCCAATGCTTCAGGAAGTAGGCAATATTCTTTTTTGATATAGGTAAAATTCTCTTCAGGCTCTTCAAATTTCTCTATCAAAAACTCAAATCCCTCTCCATTTGAAAAAACATAAGAAACAAAGTCTTTGTATCTTTGAGTGCTAAATTCTTGTGTTACAAAGCTTGAAATCTCTTTTGCAATTTCCATTATCTATCCTTTTTTGTTGTGTAGCTAAGTTGTAGCGAAGGCTTTGCATAGCGAAGCTTGACTTTTGATTTGCTATCCTCAATCCTCATTTTCTCTTTAAGCTCATTTGCAAGTTCGTTTAAATCAATTTTTCCTGCAATGATTTGCTTCCTTGTTGGGCTATCAATATACACGCCTCTCTCAAGGGCTTTGATCAAACATTCTTTTTCATCTAGGGTCAGTAAAATATTGTGCTGAATGCGAAATCTTGCCTCACTCACTTCTTTTTTGTCTAAATGATTTGTCGCTTTTCTAAAGTTATGAAGCTCTTCATCGTGAGTTTTCCATACCAAATCCGCATCGGCATAATGCAAGTCTTTTGAGAGTGGTGTTGGAGTGCTTGTAAGATGAGCTTTAAGGTGTTGAGCCATTTGATAAAAATCAATTCTCTCTGCTTTACGAGTGTTTTCTTGGGTGCAAACTTGATAAAAATATTCTCCCCAAAACTCTAGTGTGTGGTTTGGATGAACTTCTTGCACTGCTTGTTTGAGATAGAAGAAGCTTTCATTCTCCCCAATCATTGAGCTTCTAACCTTGTTTGGCAAAGATTTTATACGATTAAACTCTTGTGGGTTGTTTCGATAAAGTTCAAGAATGTCTGCCAAGAACTCTACTTCAGGATCAATCTCTTCTCCTTTCTTTTTGGTAGTTTGATAAAGTCCTTGAGTTCCTGCTTCTTCTTCAGGGGTATAGACTGCATTATCCTCTCCAAGCGTGAAGTGAAAGCTTTGGAGTTTTTGATAGACTTGCTTTCCAAATTTAAGCGTTTCTTCCCCAATATTGCTTGGTTGGAAGTTATAGACAAAAATGCTGTCGTGTTGAGTTCCTACACGATTGATTCTTCCTGCTCTTTGCATTAGAATTGTGGCATTCCAAGGTGCATCGTAGTTGATGAGGGTATCAGCTCGGTGCATATTAACACCCTCGGAGAGTGTGTCAGTGGAGATGAGGATTTGAATATCGTGCTTCCATTTCTCTTGAGAGAGATTGGCATCAAAATTTTCTTTGATTTTGTCTTGATAATCCTTGCGATTATCAGAATCAACCTGCAATAACCCATATTGTGGCAAAAGCTCTTTGAGCTTGTTTTTTAGGTAGTGGGCTGTTGTTTGAGCCTCTGTAAAAATAATGACTTTGGGGGTATCCCCTTGAATTTTTCTCTCTAGTTGAACTTTCACTTGCTCTACTAATTTTTCAAGCTTGGAATCCTCTGTGATTTCTTCCCACTTCTCTAGCAAAACTCTTAAGACTGCTAAGTCGTTTTTGAGTTTATTAAGATAATCAGGCTTAAAGTCTTCACAATCAAGCTCCATAATCTTATCCCCATACTTTTCCAAAAACTCCTCATCTATTCCATTTTCACTATCACTTTCAAGTGCCTCGTAGTAAGCCTCAAGATTGCTAAGATTTTTCATAGGAATATAAACTTTGCCATTTTCTAGCATCTCAACAAGTGTGTGAAGCGAGATGATTTGGCGTTTGAGGGTTTGCTTGAATGAGTAAAAGCTTGATTCAAAGCGTTTAAACATCAAAGATTTCATAAGCCCTGTCAATCTCTCTGCGGTTTGCTCATAAAATTCCCCATTTTTCTTTGTCCCCATTCTCTCTTGGTAGATTTTTTGCCCTTCAGGAGTGAGGTTTGGATAAAGCAAATAACGGTAATAGCCGTATTTTCCGATTGTATTGGGTTCAATCTTGAGGAGCTTTAGTGTTTCCTCCGTCAAATCTCTTGCTTTATCTTTTAGTTCATATTCAAGTGGTGTTGGAGCAGGAGTATCAGGAAAAGCAATGCCTTGAGAGTCTAAATCATCCTTATAAAGTGCTTTTACATCATTTCGGGTTCGTCTTATCATAATGAACTTAAGCACTTCATCTCTCATTTTATTGGAAATTTCACGCAATTGCTCTTTGAGCTCTTCTTTTTGTTTTTTGTTTGTTGTGGTGTCTTTTTTCTCTCCAAGTTCCTTTAGCTTGGCTTTTATATTTTTGTACTCTTTTTGAATCTTACTAAAGAACTCTTCTATATTGCGATTTTTCCCTATGCGTGAGTTTCTTGGGTCAGTAAAAAGGTAAATTTGATTTGCCAAGTCTTCAGGTGAATTGTTTTGAGGGGTGGCAGAGAGGAGAATCACTTTTTTTGTATATTTTGTTTCTTCTCTACATATTTGATAAAGTTTATCGTAGCGTTGGGATGTTTTGGACTTAAAACGATGCGATTCATCGATGATTACCATTCCATAATTTTGTGGATCTGTGATTTCGTGAAGCATATCGTGAGTTTTTATCGTTGTGTGGCGATTGATGCCTACTTTATCAAAGTGATCTTCCCAACTTGCTTTGAGTGCAGGAGGGCAAGTAACAAGGATTTTCCCCCCAAGCTTTCCACTGACTTCAAGTTTTTGAGCAATGATTGTGGCAATGAGAGTTTTACCTAATCCCACAACATCAGAGAGAAAGAAGCCATTGTATTTTTCTAGCTTATTTAGTCCGTCTTTGATTGCGTAGATTTGATACTCCAAAGCTTTGTAACCTTCAGGAAAGAGAGATTCTATGCTTTCATCTCTTCCAATTCTATCCATTCCAAAATGTTCTATAAGCATTTTGTAGTAAAGCTCTTGTGGAGTGAGTGTGGAGAGATAGGATTCTTTTTCAATTTCTTCGACATCATTTAATGAGATTTCAATACTCTTTTCCCATAGTTGATTAAACTCATAAAGAGCAGTTTCTATATCTTGACTATCTCTTAGTTCTGCATTAAATTCATAATGTTTGACAAGTCCATTGTGGCTGAGATTGGAGCTTCCAATAATGACAGAGCCTTGATAATCATAACTTTGCTCTCCATTGACTTTTGTAACAAGCTGAGGTTTACAACTCATTACATAGAATTTGGCGTGAACTCCTCTTTCACGAATGATACGCATTTTTATTTTTTTACTCTTTATGGCTTCTAGGAGTTGATAAATGGAGAGGTCAGTATCTTGTGAGTAGTTTTCATCATTATTGAGTTGTGCGACTTGTTCTTTATTAAATTGCTTGATAAATCTTTCTTTTTTTGCTGTTGTGAAATCAATATTTTGATCTCCTAGCTCAGCAATAATGGGATCTAGGTTGATTCCCACAAGGATTCTCATCTCTTCAATTGAATCAAGCTTGTTTTTGATGATGTCGTTGAGATGTTTAAAACCACTAATTTGAAAGTAGCCAATAAGAAAATCAAGGTAGCTTATATTTTGAGCAGGATTATTGATAATCTGGCTTAGCTTGTCTTTGAGTTTTATGTCTGTATTATTGATGAATTTGGAATTTTCGCTTTTGCGTGGAATTGGACGAACATCTGACATAATTAGCCTTTGAATAAATCTGAGCAAAAAGGGTTAATTTTATCAAAGACCCCCTGATAAGTCAAGCAAAAGCAAGATAGCTGATTAAGTTGTGAGGGGATGATGTGAGATTTTGCATATTCTTGATAAAATACGCCAAACTATCAAGATTAAGGAAAATTATGTCTGAACATCATTGGAAACTTACAGATATTTTTGCCTCAACTTCTGAGCTTGATGAGAAGATAGAGAGGCTCAAATCCCAAGCACAAAAATTTGAATCCACATACAAAGGCAAGCTTTCTCAAATTCACACAGAAGTCATAGGGGAATACGAGCAGATACTTGAGGGCGTAGGAGCTGTGGCGACATATAGCTTTTTACTTTTTGCCCAAGATAGTTCTTTGGGGGATTTATATGCTAAGTATGAACTCCATTGCAATGAGATTCAAAGCCATTTGCTTTTTTTTGAGATTGAGTTTTGTGCTTTAAGTGAAAAAGAGCAGGAAGAGTATAAAAAACAATGTCCCAAATACGCCTACTATCTTGGCAATCTACTCAAATCAAAACCCCATCAGCTCACCCTTGAGCAAGAGCAAGTATTGCTTGAAGTCTCACCTGTGGGGGTAGGGGCTTTTGCTAGGTTTTTTGATGAGCATTTCTCAAGAATGAAATTTAAGTTTGGCAAAGAGGCCAAGAGAATCAGTGAGGAAGAAATCCTCTCTTATTTGTATTCTTTGGAAAGAAAAGAGAGAAAAAAAGCCCAAAAAGTCTTCAGCAAGAAGCTTGGAGCCTCTAGTCATTTTCTTACCTTTATTTTTAATATGGTCAGAAAAGATCTGGCTATCAATACTAAGCTTAGAAAATATCCGCTCCCAGAGTCTTTTCGACATCTTGATAACTGCACTACACAAAAGAGTGTGGATTCGCTTATTTGTGTAGTAGAGGAAAATTTTTCTATCGTTGAGCGTTATTATGAAGTTAAACGAGAGATTTTGGGACTTAAGAAGCTCAAAGACTATGATCGCTATGCACCAATTGACAAAGAAGGAGGGGAGAAGATCCCATATTTGGATGCTTTGGATCTTGTCCAAAACTCATTTGAGCAGTTTTCTTCACATTTTGCTCAAATTGTTAAGAGAGCATTGGAGGGAGGATGGGTGGATTCTCATCCCAAAGAGAGGAAGAGGGGAGGGGCATTTAGTCATGGATGCGTGCCTTCCTCTCATCCTTATGTGCTTCTTAACTATACAGAGGGAAGAAGGGATGTTTTCACAGTCGCTCATGAGTTTGGACACATGATCCATCAAGAGCTTAGCAAATCTCAAGGCTATCTCAATATGGACACTCCACTCACCACTGCTGAAACCGCCTCGGTATTTGCCGAAATGTTATTGTTTGACACTCTTAAGGATAGAGTGCCAGAAAATGAGCTAATCTCACTATATTCAGGGAAATTAGAGGATATATTCTCTACACTTTTTAGACAGATTGTGATGACAAATTTTGAGCGAAGAATACACGCTATAAGCGATGAACTCAAGACTGAAGAGTTTGATCGCATTTGGAAAGAAGAAAACCAAAAAATGTTTGGAAAAAGTGTGAAATTGAGCAAAAACTATGAGCGATGGTGGAGTTATATTCCTCATTTTGTGCATTCTCCTTTTTATTGTTATGCTTACAGCTATGGTCAGCTTTTGGTTCTCGCGCTCTTCGGGTTGTATAAGAGATTTGCAAATGAGGGCAAAAAAGAAGAATTTGTTGCAAAATATACAGAGTTTTTGAGTGCTGGAGGCAGTGCCTCCCCACGCGATTTGGTGATGAAGTTTGGGTTTGATGTGGAGAGTGAAGAGTTTTGGAAGATTGGAATGGAGCAAGTAGAAAAAATGCTTGAAGAATTTTTGCAGATTTTGGGGAGAAGAAAAAATGGCTAAAGAGATCAGCACCAAGATTCGCAATCTGTTTTCAAGACATGCCAAAGAAATTCTTGAAGTATTAAAAGAAGAGGATGTTGATTTTTCTATTATTTGTGAAACTTCAATGATAGGGTTTTATCCAGAGCTTAGCCATTCTGCACGCCAAAAATTGGGAGATATTACAGCTTTTGTTCTCTCAGGATACAGTCTTGTTTCTTTGGTTTTAGATGAGGCTGTGTTTGAGTTTGAAGCTGGGCTTATTTCTCAAGAGGATGATAATTTTGCTACCTTGGTAAGAATCCCTTATATGGCTATTATGCAGATTTATATTCAAGATGATAGCTTTAGGCAAAAAACCGTGCTCTTTTATAATCCCTATGAGCCAGATGAGTGTGAAGAGGTTCGATCCTCTATCCTTGCTGTGCTTTCAAAAAATGGGCATTTACTCAAAGGATAAAGAATGAAAAATGTTTTAAAGATTCTTTTTGCTTTTGCAATGGCTTGCACTTGGTATCTTCTCTCTGGAGAAGGATCTGAGGGAGTGTGTGTGGTTTTTTTCTTTTTGATTGTTTTCGCACTTTTTATCAAACCCAAAAAAAATCAACGCTCTGCATTGAGAGAAAAATATCTTGAAAAACTTGCGGAAAATAAAAAACGCAGCAAAGAAGTCAATGATGAGCTTTTTCAAGAACAAAAAACAGTGTATAAAGATTTTAGAAGGAGGAAAAACTAATGGAAATGTTGGCATTTGTGGTTTTGTTGATTGCTGGAGTTGTGGTGTATTTTCTTTGGAATACACTAAGAGAATATCTTGGTGTTGAGGAGAATGCAAAGAGATTTAAAGAGGGCGAGTTGTTTAGAGAGAAGATGCTTGAGCAGAGTGAGCCAAGTTTTGAGGAGAAAATCAAGGCAAGTGAGTATGGTGTGCTATCGGCGATTTTGGGGTATGTGGCAAATGCTGATGGGGAGATTTGTGAGCTTGAGAAGCAGATGGCTTTTTCTCTACTTGAAGATATGGCTGATGAGATGAACAAAATGGGAAATAGAGAAGATGTGCTAAAGGCTCTTCAAGGGATTTTTCTCTCATCTAACAATGATATCCAAAATCTCTGTGAGCAGTTTGTAGAGCTAAGTAAGGGTGAGTATAAGAAGAGATTGAAGGTGGTGGAGTTTTGTTTTGCACTCGGGTATGCTGATGGGATCTTAAATGATACTACAAGAGAGGCAATTTTGGATATTGGAGCATTTTTACAACTTGATAATCAAGACTTCAATGCAATCTATGATGATTTTGAAAAAAACTATGAAGTAGAAATCACACCTCAAGAAGCCAAAGAGATTTTTGGGGAATATGAGGATTTGCAAACTCGCTATGAAGAGCTGATAGCACAAGGCAAACAAAATATCCTAGAAGAAAAAACACTCAACAAGCCCATTACAAAAGAAAGTCTTACAAAACTTCAAAAAATCCAAAAAGCCTACGAGATTTTGAAATCTCAATCCTAATTTATCTCCTATTCTAGGGATTCCCCTAGAAATCAAAAAATAAAAACAATTCTCATAAATTAACTTCAAAATTTTAATTTTTCTGCACAATATTTGATTTTTTCACTTAAAATAATAACTATTCTTATTTTTAAAAAAGGAAAAATCAATGAAAAAATCATTCTTGCTCGCATCTATCGCCTTATCGCATTTATTACTAGTAGGAGAGGAGAAATATTATATTGATGAAGTCGTTACCTCAGCTTCAGGCTTTGCCCAAGAGCTAAAGGATGCACCAGCCTCTATTTCAAATATTAGCAATCAAGAACTATCAGACAAACCCATTAGAGATTTGGGAGATGCACTCTCTAATGTAGCTGGTGTAAGTATTGATCAATCTGTTGGAAAAACCGGAGGATACAATATCTCAATCCGTGGAATGCCCTCAAACTATACACTTATCCTGCTTGATGGAAAAAGGCAAAATACCAGTAGTGCGGGATTGCCCAATGGATTTAGCGAAGTGTTTTCAAGTTTTATGCCTCCTATTTCAGCAATTGAGCGTATTGAAGTGATTAGAGGTCCTGCCTCAACGCTTTATGGGAGCGATGCAATAGGTGGGATTGTCAATATTGTAAGCAAAAAGAGATTCCAAAAATGGGGAGGAAGCATTAGCTTTGATACTTTGCTTCAAGAGGAAAAAGAGTTTGGAAATCTCTACGGAATGAATCTGTGGGCTTCTGGGGCTTTGGATAATGAGAAAAAATGGTCTCTTACACTAAGGGCAAAAGAGCGATACAGAGCCAAAGTCCCCACTCAAGATCTCTATGTCATCCCCAACAATTCTGCTATTTCACGCAATGCAATTGTTGGCTTGAGTCAAAGCAATAATTATAATATTGGAGCAAGACTTGGATACAGTCTTGATGAGAAGAATTATTTTTATCTTGATTATGATCATTCTATGCAGTGGTATGACAACTCAGATGGACTTTTGGGGGCTTTGGGGGTTAATGGTGGATACGCTCCAAATCTTTATTTTTTTAGAAACAATGCTACTTTTGCCCACGAGGGGGAATATGACAATCTTCAAACTCAAACAAGCCTTCAATATCTCTCCACCCTCAATAAAGGAAGATTGATCACTCCCTCAATCGCTCCTAGCGGAAGTGAGCTTATTGGGAAAGATAGAGATTTGTTAGGGCAAGATGTGATTGTGGAGCATAAAAGTGTCTTTGGCATAGGGG
Organism: Candidatus Helicobacter avistercoris; assembly: GCA_019115525.1. GTDB lineage: Bacteria > Campylobacterota > Campylobacteria > Campylobacterales > Helicobacteraceae > Helicobacter_G > Helicobacter_G avistercoris. The sequence continues at coordinate 16,596 of DXDJ01000013.1, forward strand.
ATTACAATACGATGAGTGTCGGAGGGCAGTATTGGTTTACTTCTTTGTATGATAGAGCTGTGCCCAATCCCTTTATGTATCAGCATAATGCAAGTTTGTTTGTTGAGAATGAAAGTGTTTTTGTAGATGAAGTTTTTCTCACATTGGGTGCAAGAGTGCATTACAACTCTTCTTTTGGATTTAATATCTCTCCTAGAATCTATCTTGTTTATCAACCTCTAAAAGATTCTGTGATTGGGGATTTGGTATTTAAAAGTGGTGTTTCAACAGGATATAAAACCCCAAGCGTAACCCAGCTGGTCAAAGGCGTCAATGGGCTAAGTGCTCAAGGAACAGTCCCTACATACGGAAACCCCAAGCTAAAGCCTGAACAGTCCATTAACTATGAGCTTTCTCTCTATAATGAAACTTCTTATACCCAAGCTTCCATAGGCGGGTTTTTTATCTATTTTAGAGACAAGATCCAGAGTGCCAGTGTGGCAAGTGGAGAGCAAATCCCTGTGGAGGGTGGGGGAGTTTGCAGTGCAAATTCTGGAGGGAGTTGTAGCTACAATATCAATGCAGATGAAGCAATCTCTTATGGAGTTGAGGCTAGTTTTGCATTTAAGCCTTATGATACGCATTATGGCAAAGTGGGATTCTCACTTTCTTATACATTTAATAAAACCAAGCAAACCTCAGGAGTTGCAAAAGGACTCCCACTCACAGATATTCCAGAGCATTCACTCAATGGAGCAATCACTTATGATTTTTGGGGATTTGATGTGTATCTTAGGGGAGAGTTTAGAGCAATGCAACTTCGCACACTTGTTGGCACTCGCAGTATTAGCACACTTGAAGCACTCAATCAGTTTTTAAGCCAAAATCCAAATCTAAGCGAATACTACAAACCTTATTTCTTGCTCCATATAGGAATTGGATATAGATTTTTGCAAAATTACAAAGTAGGTTTTGGGATCTACAATCTCCTCAACCAAAGCTTTATTGACTATGTTGAGGTCAAAAATGGAAGTAATACAACTTATAGCAACAATTACAACTATGTCAGGGAGGGAAGAAGATATTACCTCTCCTTTAGTGCTGAGTTTTAGGAAATATAGGGGGGTGGGGGCTAGTGAAGTTTGTAGAGAATAGGGACTAAAATTTTAACTCTCTTATTTGGTGCTGGAAAATACCTTGAGGCTTTGTGCAAAGCTTTTAGGGCACTTTTTTGCAAGATTTCTTTTGCATTGCTTTGAATGATTTTTACTTCTTTGATCTCCCCATTTGTTTCTAGAATAAATTCCACTATCACTTCCCCTTCAAGTCGCTGTCTTCGTGCCATTCTTGGATAGGGATTGTGAGAGGAGATGAGAGAGTGGATTTGAGAGAGAAATTCGTGACTTACCCCTTCATTGTGCATAAGAGCTTCTTGAGTGTTTGTAGATTCTGAGATGTGAGCGGTGTGATGGATTTTTTGAGTTTGTAATATCTCTTCTTTTGGAATCTCTTGGGTGATTGATTCTTGAGGCTTGATCTTGTGTGGCAAAGTCTTTTTGCTTATGGGTGCTTTCTCTTTGAGGGGTTTGGGAGGTTTCCTCTTTGGGTGATTGTGAGATTTTTTGGGGGTAGGGTGAGCAAGCTCTTGAAGAGTTTGCATCGAGAGAGTGAAGCGATGATTTCCTTCTTGTTTGAGAGAGATTTTTTCATTCTGGGGAGAGTAGAGCAGATAGAGCCCCATAGCAAAATAAACAGAGGAGGCAAGGGTGAAGCCAACAAAATGAGATGAGCTAGTTTTTTTGCGTAGTAATAACAAAGTTTTCATGATTTTTCTCCTTTAAGAGATTGAGAATTTGCACAAAAGTTTCAAACTTGGATTCCTTATCACTTTTGAGTTCGATGAGCGTTTGAGGCGAAGTTTGTTCAATAGAAGCTTTGAGATTTGAGAGAGTGATGGGAAGATTGTCAAGATAGAGCTGATTTGCATGATCTACGGATATGGTAAGTTTTTTTTGATCTTTGGGTGTTTGGGTATGGCTAGAGCTTGGCACTTGGATGGGGATATGGCCTTGAGCAATAAAAGTCGAGATTGAAAGCACAATAGCAAGCAAAACCAGCATAATATCAATAAAGGGAACGATATTTAGCCCTTCTCCTCTCTTGATTTTCATTGTTGAGCCTTATAGCGATTGATGAGAATATCAATCTTTCTAAGCAATCCATTATAGGCGATCAATGTAGGGATAGCCACTAAGAGTCCTGCACCAGTGGCCTCAAGTGCCAATGAGAGATCTGCCATAATCTTTTTTGCATCAATCCCCTCTGACATACTCATTCCATAAAATGTAACAATGATCCCCCCAACAGTCCCAAGAAGACCAATATAAGGGGCATTAGAATAGATGATATAAAGAGTTGTCATGTGCTTACTTAGCACTTCTTCAAGCTCATTTTGATTTTTAAAATCACAAAGCTTGATATTCTTAAAAAATATCATTCTCTCCACACTTAGCCAAATTGCCAAAAACCCCATAAAACCTAAAATCCCAAAAATAAAATAATCCAAATAAAGCTTCATAAACTCCATGGCATTCTCCATCAATG
>DXDJ01000014.1 GCA_019115525.1 Candidatus Helicobacter avistercoris
AAGACTTACCATAAGCCACTGCAACACCACTATAATTCTTTGCATTCTCTCCAACACTAAAAGAGTAGTCATATCCAGCTTGAGCTGTGATGTAGTTTGTTTTACTTCCAGCTCCAAAGTCATTGCTCATACTTCCACCAAACACTCTAGCCCATACACCATTGCTGTGAGGATTATCTCTTAGCTCTCCCATTCTCTTATTGAGTGAGTTGAAGTTTGCTAGATAGAGATCGTAATTGACTGTAAGGGCGGTATTGGCTATTTCTTGATAGGGTTGTGCTAAACCTCTATCCTCAATCTTTCCGATGTAGTATTTCCCCTCATCTGTATTTGTTCCCTTAACAATCTCTGCAACAGTGAGAACTCCTCCAATATAGCTCTCTCCACCTTGGACAGCGATATTGTTTGTTCCATTGTTCCCATTTGTAGAAGAGTTTTTAATCTCTGCTACTTGAACATTATTGCTTCCACTTGGATCATAAGTGATGGAGAGAATCTCATTGATATCTCCTTTGGCAGAGATAGTGATAGAGCCAGTGGAACCTGTCCCATCTATAACAATCTTATCTGCAGTAGTTCTGCTTGCATAAATGATTGCATTGAGATTCCCAGAGAATGCACCAGATGTTCCACTTGAGCCAATGGTGAGAGTTTTTCTAGCTGAGGCTACTCTTGATTTTGTATTACTTCCTGAGAGGTTGATGGTGGCTTGACTATCATTAGCAATGCTTACACTTTTTATAGTTGTATTCTCGCCCATGATTGCTAAAGTTGCACCATGTCCATTAAATTTTAGAGATAGATTGTTCCCATTGATTTTGTCAATCGAAGTATGGACAGCATTGTTGGATGCATCGATCGTGAGGTTTGCCCCATTTGTATTATTGGCCGTGATTGTTCCAAAGTTTGCAATAGTGTTTTTTACATTGAGTGTTTGAACAATGCCGGTTTGATTGAAATTGAGATTTGTAATATCTATTTTCGCACCACTAATAGAACTAAAATTTGAACTACTTGTAAGAGTGAGCATTGTAGATCCTTTGTTTTCGCTATCAAGTTTAGAATCTACACCTCCAGCAAATTTTAATTCTACATTATTGCCAAGCTCAAATGTAACGTCTGTGTTTTGATTGGGAATAATTTGTTGGTTAATTGTGGTTGTTCCAGAAGAGAGGAAAATTTTATTGCCCATTGAGTTTTCTTCTAGGGAGATAGATTGGATAATATTTCCTCCACTTTGTAAAGTCAAATTGATATTATTACCACTTGTTCCATTGAGTTTAATATCTAAAGAAGGGGCATTAAGAGTGTTTTGGATTATAGTGTTCATTGTGCCTGTTGTGTTGTTTAAGATAAGTTGATTGAGTGCTCCTGTCGAGAAAAGTGATGTAATTTGGTGAGTGGTTCCACCAGACTTTCCATTGAGAGTAAGAACAGTTCCACTTCCAGCAATGACAAGATTGTTTACCCCATTGTTTGTTTGCTCAATATTGTCAGCAATAGTCCCACTTCCTTCAAAAGTAAGATTATTAGTTCCCCCCGAAGCTATGATTTTCCCATTGATTGTATTGTTTGATCCTTTGAAAATGATATTAATAGTTCCTTTTGCTGTGAAGTTACTTGCAAAAAGATTATGAGCTTTGATTTCTCCATCGATTATGTTTTTAGAATCGGTATTGTTAAAAATAGTTGTGATTGTTTTACTTCCAGCAGCGGTGCTTCCTTGTGCAGAAATACCTTGTACAGTGTTTTCTTTTCCTGAAAAATAAATCTCCAAGACAGGGTTCATTCCACCATCTTTTGCTAGGATTGCATACTCTTGCCCATTTTTATTGATCGTTGCATTATCTTTGAAGAGGATTTGCGAAGTTTTCCCTTCACCATCCCTTATGCCAATCCCACCCTCAATAGTCATTGCATCTTCAAAAATCAAATGCCCAGAAGAATTTTTTAGATTAATTTTGCTAATTTGATTTGAGTCACCAAAACTTCCTTTTTCAAACCAAATATTGCTTCTTTCTACCAATCCCCCAGAGAAAGTAATATTTGTTGCTTTTAGTTTTGCCATAAAGCCATACGAATCATTCCAAAATGCCGATAATCCGCCATCAGTAATATTGATGTTTCCATCAACATAATAAGTAGATAATCCATCAAGATTTGTTGCATTTGGGTTTTTGAAGGGATTAATCCCTATCTTTGTATTTTTGAGTCCAAAAAAGACAGTTGCACCATTGAGTGTAAGATTTCCCGCAAGGATTGGAGCAGATAAGGAAGATTGAGCGATGTTTGGATCGATAGAAAAACTAATACTTCCACCATTAAGTGTAAGAGTATCTCTCCCAGCACTTCCAATCAAGACTTGTTTTGCTCCATCAAAACCAAGAGAGCCCCCATTAAAGGTAATGAGACTTTGGTTGACTTCAAAGATTCTATTATTGACCATATCGTTTGTAAAACCATAAACAACACTTCCTGCTTCAAGCGTTACCTTATCTTTAAGAATATATCGATTTTCTGAGTTGAGTCTATCAAAGAGAATAGTTGTATATGATCTTCCAAAAGTGCTTGAAGTAATTCCTCCCTTAAATCTTGTTTGTGTTGAATCTCCTTTGACAATGATAGTATTTTTTCCATATTTGATTGTCAGCACCCCATCAATACCCGCACTATTCTCAAAGGTGAAATTAGTCGATCCTGCACCATTAAGAGTGACATTTCCGCTAATGCCCTTTCCACCAAAAATTCCAATAAGGGTGTCACTATAATCATCATATCCTCTAAGCTCTAGATTTCCATACAGAGCATAATTTGTGTTTGAAATCGAACTTAAATTTAAAGTAATAGTTTTATTGCTACTTTTATCAAAATCAAATTTGAGAGTTCCCTTACCATCGCCCATTTGGAGGGATTTTTCATTTCCTGCAATTGTAAGAGAGCTTCCAATAATTGTAGTTATACGTCCTGTTTGATCTCCGCTTGAACTTGCTGAACCACCAAATTGAAAGGTGAGGTTTGTAACAGCTGTTGAGCCATTAATCATTGGCTGATAAGTATTTGTATTCCCACTTACAGCATTCCAAATAAATCCTATATCATTATAAATATTTCCATTGTCGCCACAGATTCCAAGTCCAATAGAGTTGGTGCATTGTGCATTCGATATGCTTGCTCCAAGCATAAGTGCCAGAGAACTGGCAATCATTGATTTGAGAAAAATACTTGAGTTGAGGTTTGAAGATATTTTGGAGGAAGAGGATGTTAAGCTACTGCCCCCCCCCCCCTCATTAACTTTTTGCTTTTGGTCATATTTTTTCCTTGTAGTCTGAGATATCGCATACATACTTTTTGTATGCAAAAAAGCTGGATTATATCACAAATGAAGTTTTGTGATTCCAAAACTTTCATAAAGGATTTTCTAAGCAAAAAAGATTTTTCCAAAAAGGCTCAAAATATATACTATATAATCCATAAATTTTTTGCTTAAGGAGTGGTTGGTATGGAAAGCAAAGTTCCTGTATGGGTGGATGAAGCAAGGTGTAAGGGATGTGATATTTGTGTATCCTTGTGTCCTGCTGGAGTGCTATCAATGAGGCTAGATGCTCACAAGGTGCTAGGAAAAGTGATTGAGGTGAGTTTCCCAGATAGCTGTATTGGGTGCAGAGAATGTGAGCTTCACTGCCCTGATTTCGCAATTTTTGTTGCAGAAAAAGGGGAATATAGCTTTGCAAAAATTAGTTTTGAAGCTCAAGAGAGGGGGAAGAAAATCAAAGAAAATGGCTATGTGTTGCCCCAAGGAGAGAGAGCATGAGAGAGCTAATCATCAATGGAAATGAGCTTGTAGCACTTGCAGCGATTGAGGCTGGATGTAAGTTTTTTGGGGGTTATCCCATCACTCCTTCAAGTGAGATTGCTCATGAGATGAGCGTCTTACTTCCCAAACATGGTGGAACTTTTATCCAAATGGAAGATGAGATTAGTGGAATCTGTGTTGCACTCGGTGCTTCAATGAGTGGGACAAAGGCAATGACTGCAAGCTCAGGCCCTGGGATTTCGCTTAAGAGCGAGCAGATTGGTTATGCTTTTATGGCTGAGATTCCACTAGTTATCGTAGATGTGATGAGAGGGGGGCCATCTACTGGATTGCCTACTCGTGTTTCTCAAGGGGATGTGGAGTTTCTCAAGCATCCAACACATGGAGATTTTCAAGCTGTTGTGCTTGCTCCCTCAAGCCTTGAGGAAATTTATGCAAAAACCATAGAAGCCTTCAATCTAGCCGAAGAGCTAATGACTCCTGTATTTTTGGTGCTTGATGAAACGATTGGACACATGTATGGCAAGGTGGTTTTGCCTGAACTCAGTGAGATTTCTATCATTAATCGCAAGAGATTTGATGGAGAGGCAAAAGACTACTTCCCCTATGGTGCAAAAGAAAACACCCCTGCTGTGCTCAATCCTTTCTTTGAGGGCTATTATTATCACATCACAGGGCTTCATCACGGAAAAGCAGGATTCCCTACAGAGGACAAAGTCCTCTCTCAAGCGCTTGTGGATCGATTGCTTGGAAAAATCCAAAGCAGAGCTGAAGAGCTCTTTGATTGCACAAGCACAAATCTTGAGGATGCAGAAGTGGTGATTGTGGCGTATGGCTCTGTGTATCTCTCAGCAATGGAAGCGCTTAAGAGTTTGAGAGAGGAGGGGATGAAAGTAGGAATCCTCTCTCCAAAACTCCTCTATCCTGTGGCAAAGCAAAAGTTAAAAGCCCTTTTGGGAGAAAAAAGAGTGATAGTCATTGAGCTTAATAAAGGACAGTATGTCAGAGAGATTGAGCTAGTGTTGGGAAGAGAAGTGGAGTTTATCGGACAAGCCGATGGTAGGGCGATTGATCCACTTGTGATGAAAGAGCTTATCAAAGGAGGCAAATAATGGCATTTGATTACAATTCCTATTTACGCGTTGATAAAATGCCCACACTTTGGTGTTGGGGATGTGGTGATGGTGTGATTCTCAAAGCTATTATTCGAGCGATTGCACATAATGGTTGGGATATGAAAGATGTGTGTGTAGTCAGTGGGATTGGGTGCAGTGGGAGAATGAGCTCTTATATCAACTGCAATACCGTGCATACCACACACGGAAGAGCCCTAGCGTATGCCACGGGGATTAAACTTGCCAATCCGAGCAAAAAAGTCATTGTAGTGTGTGGAGATGGCGATGCTTTAGCTATCGGAGGAAATCACACAATCCATGCTTGCAGAAGAAATATCGATCTTAATCTTGTGCTAGTGAATAACTTCATCTATGGCTTGACAAACTCTCAAACCTCTCCCACAACGCCTAGAGGGTTTTGGACAGCCACAGCACAATATGGCAATATCGATCCAAACTTTGATGCCTGCTCTCTTGCTACAAGTGCAGGAGCGAGTTTTGTGGCTAGAGAGAGTGTTCTCTCTCCTAAGAAAATGGAAAAAATCCTCACAGAGGGCTTTGCACATGAGGGCTTTAGCTTTATGGAGATTTTTAGTAATTGCCATATCAATCTTGGACGCAAAAATAAAATGGGAGAGGCGATTGAGTGCTTAAATTGGATTGATAGCCTCACGGTTTCAAAAGCGAAGTTTGATGCACTTTCACCAGAAGAGAGAGTAGGGAAATTCCCCACAGGCATCTTGCATCAAGATAGCAGAATCGAATACACAAAAGCCTATGAGGAAGTCAGAAAAAAAGCACAAGGAGGGAGCAAATGAGAAAGCAATTGCGCTTTAGTGGAGTAGGGGGGCAAGGAGTTTTGCTAGCTGGAGAGATTTTGGCTGAGGCAAAGATAGAATCTGGAGGCTATGGGATTAAGGCTGCAAGCTATACAAGTCAAGTGCGAGGAGGTCCCACAAAGGTGGATATCCTCTTAGATGAAGAGCCAATCCTCTATCCTTACGCTACTGATGGGAGTATTGATTTTATGCTTTCAACTGCACAGGTGGGATTTGATTTGTTTAAGAGTGGGATAAAAGATGGCGGGATTATTGTCATTGATAGCAATCTTGTCAAAGCTAGCGAGCAAGATAGAGAAAAATATAAAATCATTGAAATTCCTATCATCTCTATTGCAAAAAATGAGATTGGAAATGTTGTGACTCAATCTGTGGTGGCTTTGGGTGTGAGTGTGGAGCTCTCAGAGCGTATGGATAGGGATTTGGTCTTTTCTGTGATGCAAAAAAAAGTGCCAAGCAAAGTGCTAGAACTCAATAAAAAAGCATTTGAAGTAGGCGTAGAATACGCCAAAAGAGCTCTTGCTCTTTAGAGCGTGATATTGTCTTTGAGCTTAAAAAGAGTAGCAAGGAAAGAGTTGATTTCCTCCTTGCTGATATTGTTTTGAAGCGTTTGGAGCATTTGCTCATCTAGACTTTTTAATTTTGGGGCAACTTCTTTTGCCTTAAGAGTTGGCGTGAGGATAAAAGCCCTTCTATCCATAGGATTGCTCACTCTATGGATATATCCTTTATCTACAAGTTTATCGACGATTGCTTTTGTTGTATTTTGATCTTTTCTCACTTTGAGGGCAAGTTCTTTTTGGGAGATTCCCTCATGATGAATGAGTGCCTTAATCAAAATCCACTGCTCAGGTGTGATGTCTAATGGCTCAAAAAGAGCATTGAGGTGTTGATAGATTTTCCTTGCGGTTAGACAAATTTCATATCCGAGTGTTTGCATTCTTTTTCCTAGTTTTTAAGCTTTTCATCCACCATTTTCTTGTAAGTTGCGAAAAACTCTTCAATCTTTTTCTTTCCTACGATAAAGGGATGAGTGCCTTCAAAGCTCTCATTATATACAGATTTGAGTCTTGAGTAGCCATTATCTTGAAATAAATGAGCTGTAAGCTCAACACTCACATTGTATTCTTTGGCATATTTTTCAAACTTATCAAGCGAGGCTTTATAAGCCTTCTGCAAGTTTTTATCATTAGGGATTCCAGTTCATCCCCATAGCATTGCCTCATAATTTTTGCCCTGATATTTCACTGGGAAAATAAGTGAAATTCCTCCCACAGTATGCCCAGGAGTTTCAACAGAAATAATTTGTGTATCTCCTAGAGTGATCTTCCCCCTATCTTTGAGGTATTGATCTATTTTGGGTTTTGGGTATTCTGGAGCATTGGGGCCAACATTGTAAGAGAGCATAAACTCTGTATCTTTTTGACTCATTAGCACTTTGGCTCCATATTTTTTGGCAAGATAATTTGCCCCACCATAATGATCTCCATGTCCGTGAGTGATGATAATGAGCTTGATATCTTTTGGGCTAAGTCCATAAAGCTTTAATCCCTTTTCAATCAATTTTGCATCCTCATCATTCCACATAGAATCAATTAGCACAATCCCCTCACTTGTTTTCAAAGCCCAAGCTACTACACTTTTTGTCCCAATGCAGTAGAGATTGTCAAAAACTTTGGTTGGAGTAAGTGGAGTGTGATCATGCAAAAGAGCTAAAATCTCTTTTGGAGGAGTTGCAGGATCTTCACCTTTTGAAGCACCCATAGCCAAACTTGCCATACACATTGCACTTAGTGTGAGCGATAACATTCTTTTCATCATTTTCTCCTTTTAGTTTTAGTATGTATACGTATTATTTTAGCACAAAAATAATTTTTATTATTTACAAA
>DXDJ01000015.1 GCA_019115525.1 Candidatus Helicobacter avistercoris
TGGGAAGGGAATACAAATATAATAATTGATTAAGTTTTTTATAAGTTGGATTAAACTCTGTTTAAGGAAAATTTTGCCAAAATGCGAGAAAATTTTTTGAAAAAGGAGTTTTGAATGTGTGAAGTAAAAAAGCACAATGTTATAACAACCTCTGAGGGAATCGGGACTGAAATCCATCCTTTTAACAATCCCGATGATCTTAAAGGTGCAAAATATTTGATTGTTGGGACTTTTCCTCCACATCGATTTGTAAGTGGAGATCTTAAACAGAATGATGTAAATTGGTTTTACGGGAGTCAAGACAATTCTTTTTGGGATTTGCTAGGAGAGTTTGTTGGGAAATTCGACAGTAATGCAGAGCAAAGAAAAGAAAAATGCAAGTTAAATCAAATTGCTTTCCTTGATCTTTTTCAGGTAATTATGCGATACGGTACTTTGTCGGGGGATGAGGATATCTTTCCTATAGAGATAGTTGATCTAGTTTATTATTTGGAAAAAAACGAGCATATTGAATTTGTGCTCTTTACAAGTAAGTGGGTAGAAAAAATAGCAAAAAAAGAATACTTGAGAAAGAATAATCAAAGGCTTAAGGAGAATGGAAAGAAAACAGATTATATTGAAGACAAAACTTTTTATAGATTTGAATGTAAAAGCAATGTAAAAGTATATACATTACCATCCCCATCGCCAAGCAATGGAGATAGTTTTAGTGGGAAAAAATCGAAATGGGAACAAATTTTTGATGAAATAGGCTTTTCTAAAAAAACTCAAAAATAATCCCCCACACAAGGGGGTGGGAATCAATTTAACTTAAAGGAAAATAAAAATGAAAAAAATCTTAATAACCCTACTTATGCCTTTTTTCTTGGTAAATTTGAGTTTTGCCACGCTTTTTAATGCGTTGATTCCAAAAGAGGATTCCAAAGAGGAGCTTTATCAGCAATACCAAAAAGAGAGGGAGAGAAAAAGACAAGAGAAGCTAGAGTATATGGAGCGAAAAAAGCTTGAGAGGCTCAAAAAATACGATTATGTAAATATGGCTTACACTCCAAAGGACAAAAAGGAGTTGATTGCACTGCTCAAAAAGCCCAATATCCCCTTAGAGAATATCGATGTGAGCGAGATAAAAGATTTGAGTTATCTCTTTGATGAAACTTATGGGAGAGAGGATTTGAGTGGGATTGAGAAGTGGAATGTTAAGGCAAAGAAAATGAGATTTATGTTCTCCTCACCCTTTATCACCAAGCTTCCTCAGTGGTATCTTGATTTTATCCTTAAGCACCCCACTTACACGCCACAGAGCAGAGAAGAGTTAGAGGATATTTTGCGTGATTCTAGGGTCAATCTTGCTGAGATTGATGTGTCAGGAATCAAAGATTTTAGTTATCTTTTTCGCCTTTCAAGAGAGAGGCTCGTGGGGCTTGAGTATTGGGATATGCGTGGGGCTGAGAATTTGGAGGGAATGTTTGAGCTCTTTGGTGGAAAAATTGCAGGAGATCTCTCAAAGTGGAATCTAAGCAATGCCAAAAGTATGAAAAATATCTTTGTAGGGAGCAATGTAGAGAGTTATCCAAAATGGTATGTGGAGTTTGCCAAAAAGCACCCAAGCTTTAAACCAAAGACCAAAGAGGAGCTTATCAAAATCTTGAAAGAATATGAAAATGTTTGGATAGGGAGTGGGAAAATCAATGGGGTGAATGTGCGATATATAGCTTTACCTTTGATTGAGATTGATGTGAGTGGGATTAAGGATCTAAGTTATGTGTTTTGCTCCTCAGGAAGAGTGAAGCAATATGCCAATCGTGTAGAAGACTTTAGGGGGATTGAATTTTGGGATGTAAGTGGCGTGGAGAACCTCAATCGTGCGTTTATGGGGTCAAAAATTAATGTGGATTTGAAAAAGTGGAGCGTGAAAAATGTCAAGGATTTTTATGAGGCTTTTGCGGAAACGCCTTTTTCTCAAGATGTGTCAGATTGGGAAGTGAGTGAGGGGGCGAATGTGGAGAGAGTGTTTTTTGATAGTGCGTTGGAGCGAGAAGATAGATTGCCAAAGTGGGCGGAGTAGGAGGGGGAATGATTGCATTTGCTAAGCTTTTGAGTGAAAGATATCCTAGAGTGTGGGAGAGGATAGAGGAAGTGCTAGTGGGGCAGGGGATAGGGTATGCACTCATTGAGGGGTGCAAAGATATATGGGTGCGAGATTTTATGCCCTTAAAGCTCAAAGATGGCAAGTTTCTCTCCTATGAGTATACGCCAAACTATCTCTCTTCCTACCCACACCTACGCACGCGGTGCCCTAGAGGGGATGTGGAGCTAGGGCTGGTGTTAGATGGTGGGAATTTTGTGCGTTTTGGCAAAAGAGCGTTAATGTGTGAGAAAATCTTTTCTGAAAATCCAAGCTTAAGTAGAGATGAAATCATCTCTAGGGTGAAAGAGAGGGCAGGAATAGAGGAGCTTATCATCCTCCCCAAAGTCGCCTATGATCGCTATGGACATAGCGATGGAATGGCAAGGTGGATTGGTGGAGATGAAATCTTAATCAATGATTTTTCAAATGAGAGTGAGAAGTTTCTTGCCTCTCTTTCACAAGCTTTGAGGGGGTATAGAGTGAGGAGTTTAAGATACTCAGAGGAGTTTTGGAAGCAATACAACTGGGGTGCGTATCTCAACTTTGTTGAAATTGAAAATATTCTTTTGCTTCCCACTTATGGAATCCCTGAGGATAAAAGAGTGATTGAAAGATTTGAAGAAATCTTTGAAAACAGACTGATTGTTCCTATCGAGTGCAAAGAGATTATTAAGAGAGGAGGGGCTCTGCACTGCGTGAGTGCGGAAGTGAAAGGAGTGACACAACCTGTCATCAAAACATTGTAAGATTTTGCCAAAAGTATAGGAGTAAAAATGGGTGCGGTGATTGGTGGATTGGTTTCTTTTCTTTTTGGGTTGATTTTGATCTTGGTAATTGTAAGTGCGTTGTGGACGATATTTTTCCGAGTGATTTTGCCTTTGGGGTTGATTGTATTGCTTGGAATGGGGGTTTATTGGGTTTATGAGAAGATTGCTTCCCCTAAAGAAGAGGAAGTCATCATCCAGCAAGTCCCACAAGAGCCTCAACCTATCGTACCTGATGTTTTCATTGCACCTACTGAGAAGATTTAGCTCTGTGGTTCAAGATCAAACGATAGCTCAAATGCCTCTTTTCTTTCTTTGTAAAGCCTTTGAGCCACTTCAAGATCAATATACCAAAACACAGCATTAGCAGACTTTGGCTCTCCATTCTCATCACTGTATCTTTTATCAATCATTTCATAAACTTCATCCCCCTCATTGCAATCAATAGCAACACTCCCTAGATAGGGAAATATCAGCCATCCACTATCCCAACAATCAAAAACGCTCTCTAATTTGACATTGGGAAAATTCTCTTGCATAAAGTTAAGAAACTCTTCTTTTGCCTGATTGTCTGTGTGCTTTTTGTCAATATCAAAATGTGTGTCGTAGTCTTTTGTGTTTTTAAAAGCATAGATTTCATTGTAAGGGATGTTGAAACACATCCAAAAGCTTTTCTTTCCACGCTTGAGTGTGTATTCTTCGATAGTTTTATAGATGATCGGCATTGCTTCTCCTAAAATTTTTGGAGAAGCTTATCTATAAATACTAGACTTTTTGTGTCCTATTAAAGCTCTTTTGCATAGGCTTTTATCGTTTTTTTCACATCTTTGCGTAGCCACTCAGGAGAGAGGACTTTGATAAAAGGGATATAGCTATACACAATGGGTAAAATCTCCATTGCATTGGTTACAGGGACTTCGATGATGATTGAGCCATCGTTTTCTTCTCCACAAGATTTTTGCCCTACAAAAGGTTTGCGTAGGA
>DXDJ01000016.1 GCA_019115525.1 Candidatus Helicobacter avistercoris
GATAGAGAGTGTGGATGCAGTTGTGGGAGGAGATACAGGCATTGTGCATCTTGCATGGGCAATGCAAAGACCCTCCATAACTCTCTATGGAAATACGCCGTTGCATAGGTTTGAGCTAAAAGGGGAGAAAAATCTTTCTCTCTCAAAAAATCCTCATGCAAATTATGAGAAAAATGATTTTTCAATCGCAAAGATTCCACCCAGTGAGATATGTGAAAAAATTATGGAGATACTAAAATGAAAAAAATTCTAGGAAAGCTTTTTGTATGGGGGTCTTGTGGCTTTGGGTATTTTTTAAATCTTCTTCCCCATCGCGTATTTTTACTTTTTGTTGATGGGCTTAGTGGGATATTGCGACTTGTAGATAAGCGACGATATAAGGATGCGATGAGCAATCTAGACTTTGTTTATGGAGAGAGCAAAACTCTGGAGGAAAAACAAGCGATTATTAAGCGTTGCTATCGTAATTTCTCTTTTGTTTTGCTTGAGAGTGCAAGAGCTTTGTATATGAAGCCTCAAAAACTTCTTGAACGCTTTGAATATGAAAATCTTGAAGCCCTAAAAAATCTTGTTGCAGAGGGAAAAAGTGCGGTTTTAATCTCTGCTCATTTTGGGTATTGGGAAGCTATTGCTAACTCTATCCCTCACTTTGCACCCAATTATGGAAAATATTCTCTAGGAAGACTTACACAATTTCAAGCCATCAATGAGCTAATTATCCGCTCAAGAGAGAATTATGGGGTGAAGCTGATTGACAAAAAGGGATCTTTTAAGCAATTGCTCAAAATTTATATGAAGCCACGACAAATCGCAGGAATCATTGTTGATCAAAATATGAGTGAGAGTGAGGCAGTGTGGGTTAAGTTTTTTGGAAAAGAGGTAACCCATACCCCAGTGGCTTCAATCCTCTCAAGGAGATTTGAGATCCCTATCTTGCCTGTGTTTATTGATTTTAACGAAGACTATACGCATTTTGTTGTGAAGTTTATTGATCCTTTTTATTGCCCCAATACACACGATATGGAAGCTGACTTGCTAGAGGCCACTCAAAAACAAGCAGATATTACTCAAGAGATAATTGAGAAATATCCTTCAAGCTGGCTTTGGTTTCACAAAAGATTTAAGGCAAAGTATCCGCAGATTTATTCCTAAAAGAGAGGATAAAAAACAATCCTGCAATACTCAATGAGAATCCACCCAAAATAAATAGAGCAATGCTAAGTCCAAAGTAAGAAATTAGAGGCTCAATCCAAAAGGCAGAAAGGAATTGAGCCAAAAACAAAAAACTAGAGAGAAATCCAACGGCTTTTGCTTTTTCCTGAGGTGAAGCTAGAGAAAAAAGCCAAGAGTAGTGATTGACAAAACTAATTCCCCAAGTAAAACCAAAGGCAAGAAAAACAAGCAAAAGCAACAAGGAGTTTTGAATCTCTAGCAAGAAAAACCCTAATCCCAAAGCAGAAAAACTAAAGCCATAAATTGTTTTGATAGAAAATTTACTTGAGAGTTTGGGATAGAGAAAAGAAAAGAAAGCAGAAAAAATACTCACACTTGCAATACTTGCCCCAACTACACTTCCACCTACTCCAAAATGGGAATTGAGATAATAAGGGAGCTGTGTGGGGATAAAATAGAGCAAGCTCATTGAAATAAAAGTCATTGCATAAACACCAATAAATTTCAAAAATCTAAAATCTGAAGATTGGGAGATTTGTAAGGCTTTTGGCTCAAAAAGATTTCTAGAGGACAAAAACAATACAACAAAGCCAAGTGAGTAAACCAAAAATGGAATTCTCCAATCCATATCGCTTAGCACACCTCCTAAAATCAAAAATATCGCTCCTCCAAAAGCCGAGAAGAAATTTTGCTTCACCAAAGCTCTCTCTCGATTTTTTTCTCCTAGATAATACTCAGAGATAAGCACGCTCACACAAGTCATAACAAATCCACTCGCAACCCCAAACAAAGCTCTAAAAACAAGAATCCACTCAATAGAGCTTAAAAAATATCCACTGATTCCAAAAACACTCCATAGCAGGATTGAGCATAGTAGGATTTTGATGCGTTTGTATTTTGTAAGCAAAAACCCTGCAATTGGTGAAGAAATCATGACAAAAAGAGCAGGAAGTGTAAGAATCAATCTAGAGAGAAAAGTGATGTGGGGAGTTGAGCTAAAATGGGCTTGGATGTTGGGAAGAGAGGGGGCGATGAGAGTTGCGCCCAAAGTTGTAAGAGCAGTAATGCAGAAGAGTGAGAATTCAAAATTCTTGGAATATTTCATGATTTTATCCTTGAGAGAAAAAATGATACGATAGCTTATTTTTCCTCTTTTTCTCCAAAAAATTTTAAAAAACTAGTCCAAAATAGAATCTAAAATTTCTTTTGCTCCATTAGGAGAGATATGTGAGGGAAGAGAGTTTGAAACCTCGGCAATAGGGAAGTTTAGAATCTGCTCTAGCATTTGAGGATTTAAATCTTTTTGCTCACAGAGGATTCCTAGGCTTTTGCTTGAGAAAAAGAGGGCGTTGTAGTATTGATGATTTCCTGCAGCATAAGGATAGGGGATGTATAGGGCAGGGAGTGCTGTTGCACACATTTCCCATACACTTGAAGCTCCAGCTCTTGAGATGCAAAAATCTGCTTCTCTCATTTTTTCCACAAGATTAGAGTTAAAAGCAAAAAGCTCTACAGGGATATTGAGCCAAGCATATTGCTCTTTTAATCTCTCATAATCTCTCTCTCCACTTTGATGAATGATTTTGATCCCTTTTTGATGAAGTATGGGGGCGATTTGGAGTGCAAAGTCATTGATAGCCACAGCTCCTTGAGATCCCCCTAAGAAAAGAATGGTTTTTAGCTTCATCCTCTCTCTTGCTTTGATGAAAAACTCTTCTCTTACAGGATAGGATGTAGGATAGAAGTTTTTGCTCCTATCTTCAAAGCTTCCAAAGATTTTTTTTGCAAAGGGAGAGAGGAGGCGATTAAGAGTGCCTTTGATCGCATTTTGTTCATGGATAAAAAGTGGAGTAAAGCTCAAGATAGATGCAAAAGAAGCAGGAGCTGAGCTATACCCCCCAACACTAAAGAGGTGAGTAATTTTGTGTTTTTTTAGAATCTTATAAGCCAAAAATGTAGCCTTGAGTTGAAGAAAAAGAGATTTGATCATCCCTATCCCCTTTTTGTTCACAACCCCTTGTGTAGGGAGAAAATAACGATGAGAAAATCCCTCTTCACTCTCAAACCAATCCCTGTCTTGTCCAGCAGTTGATCCGATATAGATACAAGGGATTTGAGCTTTATTGCACTCTTGCATGAGAGCTTTGGCAATTGCCAAATGCCCTCCTGTCCCACCCCCACTAATTGCGATAACTTTTTTCATCCAAAAATAGGTAAAGAGAGGAAGAATTTGATCACAAAGGCATTGAGGATATCAATGAAAAACGCTCCAACCATTGGAACGACAATGAAAGCCACATGACTTTGTCCATAGTGCTGAGTGATGGCTTGCATATTGACAATTGCTGTTGGGGTTGCACCTAGTCCAAACCCACAATGTCCAGCTGCTAAAACTGCTGCATCATAGTCTTTACCCATTGCTCTAAATGTTACAAATATTGCATATAGCACCATAGCAATTGTTTGAGCAACTAGCAAGATAAGAAGTGGCAATGCAAGATTTGCAAGCTCCCAAAGCTTAAGCGTCATAAGAGCAGAAGCTAGGAAGAGCGATAGACTGACATTTCCAATTACTGAAACTTCTCTCTCAAAAACCTGATGAACCTTGAAGACTGAGAGCGTATTTCTCAAAATTACACCTACAAAAAGACACCATACAAAAGTGGGGAGATTAAAGATTGTTCCTTTTAGAAGTTCGCCAATTTTTGTTCCAACAAAAAGAGCAATGGCAATCAAGGCTAGAGATTCTACAAAGCTTGAGGCTGTAATAAGTCTTTGTTTGCCTGGAGATTCAAAAGCACTTAAGTGCTCTTCTTCTTGATGTTTTGGAGTGAGATTGTAGGTGTTGATAAGAAACCTTGCCACAGGCCCTCCTACAAGTCCTCCAAGGATGAGACCAAATGTTGCACAAGCTACGGCAAGCTCAAGTCCATTGCTTAGCAAATAAGGAGCATCTTTAAAAGTTGCAGCCCATGCTGCACCTGTCCCATGTCCCCCACTCATCGTGATCGATCCTCCAAGCAATCCTAGAAGAAGGCTTTGTCCTAGACTCGAGGCAAGTCCTACACCGATGAGATTTTGGACAATAAGAAAAACTCCCACAACTGCAAGGAACTTGATCAAAGTTCCCCCTCCCTTTTTTAGAGAGGCAAAATCAGCATTCAAACCAATAGAAGCAAAAAATGCCAACATCAAAGGCCCTTGCAAAGAGCGGTCAAATTCGATATGAAAATCAAATCCTTTAAACGCAATCGCAATAAGAATTGCAACAAGCAATCCTCCAACCACAGGCTCAGGGATATTGTAATCTCGCAAAAATTTTACTCTCTTAAGCACAAATCGCCCAATGAGTAAAACTGCAACCATTGAAGCTAAAGTCGCATAAAAATCTAGTTTCATTCTACCTCCTTGGAATTGAAGTGTTTTTTATTCTACAAAAAAAAGTAAATCTTGCAAAATTTCTACTCTCTTTAAGAAAAGAATCAGGTTTATCTAGGGAAGCCTCTTCCTCGCATTTGTTGCATCATTCCCATCAAATCTTGCATTCCGCCCTTAGAGCTTAGTTTCTTTGCCATTTTTGAAGCATTATCAAACTGCTTAATGATTCGATTGATATCAGCTACTTCCAATCCACACCCTAGAGCAATTCTCTTGCGTCTTGAGCCATTGAGGATCTCAGGATTCTCTCTTTCTTTTTTTGTCATAGAATTTACCATTGCACGGATATTTTTAATCTCAACAGAATTATCCAAATCCACATTTTTCAATGCCCCTGCCATTCCACCAAGACCAGGGATCATTCCTACAAGATTGCCAAGATTGCCAAGCTTTTTGACATTTTCAATTTGAGAGAGAAAATCCTCAAAACCAAATTTTCCTTTTTTGATTTTTTTGGCTATATCTTTGGTTTCTTTTTCGCTAAAAACTCCAGCAGTTTTCTCAGCCAAAGAGGCAATATCCCCTGCACCCATAAGACGAGAAACCACACGCTCAGGTAAGAAAATATCAAGATCAGCGACCTTCTCACCGCTTCCGATAAATCGCAAAGAGATTCCAAGCTGATAGGCGATAGAGAGGGCAATCCCACCTTTGCTATCGCTATCAAATTTACTCAAAATCACTCCATCAATGCCTATTTTTTGATTGAAAAGTTCTGCATTTCTTACCCCCTCTTGACCGCTTAGACTATCTGCGACATAAAAAGTCTCATGAGGTTTGACAATCTCTTTAATTTCTTTTAGCTCATTCATTAGCCCTTCATCAATTGCCAATCGCCCAGCTGTATCAAAAAGCACAACATCATAGAGTTTGTTTTGAACATAAGCCAACGCTTCTTTTGCTACTTCTTGAGGAGAGGTTTTAGAGCTTTCAAAAAACTCCACTTCAATTTGTTTGGCAAGTTGGCGAAGTTGTTCAACAGCCGCCATTCTTTGCAAATCACAAGGAACAAGCAAAACTTTTTTGTTTTTTCCCTTAAGATAGTTGGCAAGCTTTGCAGTTGTTGTTGTTTTTCCACTTCCTTGCAAGCCTACCATCAAGATATTTGTAGGTGGTTTTGAAGAAAAAGTAAATCCTTGATTCCCTCCAGTGCTAAGAAGTTTTGTAAGAGAATCTTGCAAAGCCTCCATAAAGCTTTGTTTTCCAATTCCCTTGGCTTTGGTTTGGGTTTGAACTTGAGTGATTAACTCTTTTGTAGCCTTGTGATAAACATCATTTTTTAGTAGGATTTTTTTTAGCTCGTCTAAGGCCTTATCTAAGGCTTTTTCATCATCACTAAAGCGGATTTTATTGGCAATAGAGCGGAAACCATCTGTAAATACATCAAACATTTGAAACCCTTATTTTAAAAATAAAGAAGGCATTGTAGGGAAAAGTTGCCTAGATTTTGCTTGTTTTTTAATATTTTCGCCTTTTAATATTGTATTATCTCGTAGATAATAACTTTTATTAAAGGAAAAAGCACAATGAATTTTGAACAAAACTTAAAAGAAAGCGGACTAAAAATCACACCTCAACGCATTACAATCCTGCAAGAGATTTACAAATCCGGACATGCAACTGTTGAGGAGATTTATGAAAATATTTTGCAAATCCATCCTTCTATTTCTCTAGCAACAATTTATAAAAATCTCATCTCAATGTGTGAAGCGGGAATCATTAATGAAATCAAGCCTCCACTCCAAAAGCAACGCTATGAAATCAATCATATTCCTCACTCACACTTGATTTGTCAAGTATGCGGTTCTTTGCAAGATGTGGATGTAAATATGGGAAAAATGATTGAGCTTAAAGCAATTCCAAAAGATTTTGAGGTGAGTGCAATGAGCGTTTCAATCTATGGAGTATGCAAAAACTGCAAGAAAAAATCATAATTTTTTGTAAGAAATATTCAAAAACTTCAAGTTTATAAGGTTATACTAAGCACTCAATCCAAAATGCAAAAGGAGCGGTGATGAGAGAAATAGAAGTTCAAGAAATTTCTCAAAGTGTTGCAAAGCTTTGTATTAGTGCTACTCAAGAGCTTTCTGAAGATGTGAAAAATGCTTTTAGCAAGGCTTACAATGAAGAAAGCTCCTTGCTTGGAAAAAGTATTATTTCCCAACTTATAGAAAACTCACAGATTGCTCAAAAGAAAAAAATCCCCATTTGCCAAGATACGGGATTGTGTGTCGTGTTTGTTGAGATTGGACAAGATGTACATGTCCAAGGAGGTCTTCTGAGTGAAGCGATCCAACAAGGAGTGGCTCAGGGATATACTCAAGGATATTTGCGAAAATCCATAGTAAGCGATCCACTTTTTGAACGAAAAAATACACAAGATAATACTCCTGCAGTTATTCATTATGATATTGTTGAGGGTGAAAATCTAAAAATCACTGTTGCACCAAAGGGTTTTGGAAGTGAAAACAAATCAGCTTTGAGTATGCTCACACCTGCACAAGGAGTTGAGGGGATTAAGGAATTTTTTGTTGATACACTTCAAAAAGCAGGACCAAACTCTTGCCCCCCACTTTTAGTGGGTATAGGGATTGGAGGGAGTATGGAGAAATGTGCAATTTTGGCAAAAAAAGCAGCGATTAGAGAAGTAGGATCACACAATCCTCATCCAAAATATGCACAACTTGAAGATGAGTTATTAAGAGTTGCAAATGACTTGGGGATTGGCCCTCAAGGGCTTGGAGGCAGTGTGAGTGCTTTTGGTGTCAATATCGAATGGTATCCTACTCATATTGCTGGACTTCCCATAGCTATCAATATCAATTGCAATGCGATTAGACACAAAAGCATTTTGCTCTAAGGATGAGGAGATATGAAAGTTTTGCAAACCCCCTTTAATCCCCAAGAATTACTTCAGCTTAGGGCTGGAGAAAATGTTCTTCTTAATGGTAGTTTTTTGGTTTGTAGAGATGCAGGACACAAAAGACTTTATGAATGTATTCAAAGAGGAGAGGAGACTCCTATTTCTTTGAGTGGGGAGTGCATCTATTATATGGGGCCAAGTCCAGCCAAACCCAATGAAATCATTGGTTCTGCAGGGCCTACGACAAGTGGAAGAATGGATTTTTATACACCTACATTGCTTGATTATGGACTAAAGGCGATGATTGGCAAAGGGTATCGGAGTGAGAAGGTGGTTGAGAGTATGATCAAAAATGGAGCGGTATATTTTGTTTGTATTGGTGGTGCTGGTGCCTTGCTCTCACAAAGAATCAAAAAATATGAAGTTTTGGCTTATGAGGATTTGGGGGCTGAGGCAATTGCCAGAATAGAGGTAGAAAATTTTCCCTGCATTGTTGCAATTGATAGTCGAGGAAATGATTTTTATAAACAAGGAAGAATGCTAGTAAGATAATTATAAGAGCTTGCTTGCGACATATACACAAGCACTTTCACTTTTAAGAATCAGCTCTTCTTGTGTGGAATACTTAGGGAAATCCTTGAGTATTTCACACTCTTTTGGGCTAAATCCCCCCTCAGATCCAATCAAAACAGGAAGAGAGGTTTTGCACATTTTCTCTCCCCCAAAATCAAATACACCCACTTGAGGATAAAGCATAAGAACCTCTTGTAGTGTTGTGCAAAACTCAAGTTCAAGAATATTGCTTCTCCCACATTGCTGGGAGGAGTTGATTAGAATCTTATTGAATTTATCCAATTCGATCTTTTCATTTCTTTGGGAATATTCAGAATAAAAAAGCGTCAGTTTTCTCACGCCTAATTCATTGAGAAATGGAAGAAGTTTTTGAATGGTTTTGCTATCAATGATTGAGAGGATAATATGGGCTTGATTCTTTGAGAGGATAGGCTTATGAAGACTTTCTTTGAGCTGGAGTATAGCTTCTTTGCGACCAATACTTTCTTGAGAGTAGAGATAGAGATATTCATCTTCTAAGTTTCTAAAAGCTAGGGTTTTTGTATTTTTGGTGCGTCGTGATTTGTAGAGATGTGTATATAGCTCCCCCTCAACAACAAGTCTTTCTTCCCCAGCCTTAGGATGAAAACTAAACTGCACCCTTGCTTCCAAAAAAGAGAATGGCAAAACCAAGTAAATCAAGGCAATAAAGTATCTTTGCCTTTTTTACATATTCTAGCATTGCCTCTTCATTTGTTCTTCTTGCAACTTTGAGGAGTTTGATTCGATAGATTTCTCCACCTATAACAAAAAGAATATAACCAAACATTGCCAAAACCAATGGAGAGGTGAAGTTATGCCCCATTGCAGAGAGATTGAGGCCACTTAGTGTTGAGATTGCAACAAGGAAAAAGAGCAGGGGCATTACATACCAAATTTTTTTGTTCAAAGAAGCAAAGTTCTTGTAAGTGAAAAGTGTGATGAGGTTGATCACAAAGGGGAGTGCCAAAAAGGCGGAAAAAAAGTAATGATAAAACACAAAGCTTGAAAAAGCTTCTTTGACCATATCAAGCTCTTGCATCATTGCTTCCTTTTTGTGAGATAGAAGTAGATTAGTGCAAGACTTGAAATAAAGAAAGCAAAGCCAAAAATATGGACAAAAAATGTTGGGATTCCTGAAATCTCAAAAATATCTCCATCTCCACCAGCACTTACACTTGCAACAATGCTTCCTGCAAGTAAGATTCCCATAATGCTCTCGCCAACAATCAAGCCTGATGCTAGGAGCATTCCTCTTCGCTTGAGGGTTTCTTGTGCTTCTTGAACATCCTCATTACATCGGATTGAGCGTTTTTTGACTTGTTTTTGTGCAATTAGTGCCAATAAAGCTCCAAAGAAAATAGGAATAGTTACAATAGGTGGAAGATATACACTCATTCCCACAGCCAAAGGAGGCAGGGAGAGAGATCTCTTCTCAAGGATTAGATTGAGGACAACACAAAGCACTCCAAGAATTGCGCCAATTCCAATAGAACTCCAATTGAGTGTGCTTTTGAAGATTCCCTCAGCAATCGCACTCATTAAAACCGCTTGAGGGGCATTAAGAGCATTAGCATCGCTCATTCCTTCGCGAGGTAAGTGTCCTACAAACCCATAGGCTTCATAAAGAAGATTGAGAACGGGTGCAATGACGGAAGCTCCTACAATACATCCAAGCATCAAAATAACTTCTTGCTTCCATGGAGTTGCACCTACAAGCATTCCAGTTTTGAGGTCTTGGAGATTATCATTTGCAATCGTTGCCACAGCAAAAACAATAGAAGTGGCAAAAAGGCTAAGAGCGATAAAAAACTGCTTATTGCCATCAGTAAGCTCTAGTGAGAAGATTTTGCTCACTCCCAAAACGCAAAGTGAGAGAAGCACGACTCCCACGATCCCAATCCCTGAGATTGGGCTAGAAGATGAACCTACAAGTCCAGCCATATATCCACAAGTCGCAGAAATAAGAAATCCAATAATAACTGCACAAAGACTAGAAACAAGGACAAAACTCCAAGTTACAAGAGGAGAAAAGGAAGCTGAAGAAACAAAATCATAAAATACAGCAATAAGCAAGGCAACAATAGCAACAAAACCAAGCAGAAGCCATTTTGCAGGAATATCTTTTTGATTGCTGGTTGAGAATTTAAAAGATTGGGAGAGTCCTGAGATTGTAGGTTTGAGCATTTTGATAAAAGTCCAAATCGCAGCTACTCCAATCATACCAACACCGATGAAGCGAACTTGATCTTTCCATATACTCATTGCAATATCCGCAATCTCCCCCTCAAGAGGATGGAGCGAAGTAAGAATGGGGACAAGCACACACCATGCAAGAATCACCCCTGCAAAAATCGCAACCCCTACACTAATCCCAACAAGCCAGCCTGCTCCAATCAAAGCCAAGGAAAATCCCAAAGGAATTTGAAAAATTGCTCTTCCAATATTAAAAAACCATTCCACACCATCACTCATAACTTTCAATCCCTGCGAGAGGAAGATAGAGCTTCCTGCCAAAGAAGTGCCAAAAAGCATTTCTTTCATTCCAATATTTTGCTCTCCCTTTTTCTCCCCAAGTTGCAAAACCTCAGCAGCCGCGATTCCTTCTGGATAGGGGAGCTTGTTTTTTTCAACAAGCTCAATTCGTGAGGGGATTGTAAATATAACCCCCAAGATTCCACCACCAGCACAGATGATAAAAGTGTGCCAAAAATCAAATCCACTCCAATACCCTACAAAAAAGAGTGCTGGGATAATAAACACAACAGCTGAGAGTGTTCCTGCTGCTGAGACTTGAGTTTGAACAATATTGTTCTCTAAAATATTGCTCTTGCCAAACATCCTAAAAAATGCCATTGAAAATACTGCAGCAGGGATAGATGAGGCAAAGGTAAGTCCGACTTTAAGTCCCAAATAAACATTAGCGGTGGTAAAAATCACCGTAATAAACATCCCAAGCAATACGCCAACAAGAGTAATTTCACGTAAATTTTTTGTATTCATCAATTCAGCCTTTCTCTATTTGATAAGAAATGGATATCTCATATTTTTGGTTGTTGTGTAAAAGTAGATTCTATAAAAAAAATCGCAAAACTTACAAGAAAAAATTTTGTTAAAAAATAAATGCACATAAAAAATAAATAATTTTTGCAATAAAATTGCACTTTTGTAAAGTATTTTTTTACAAAAGTGCTTTAGAAAATCAAATTTTGTATTCCAAGAACAAGGAGAATTATCATGAAAAAAGATATTCAAAAGCTCCAAAAAGGACTTCATGAAGCGTATGCTCAAGACCCAATAAAAGCGGATCTTGAAGTATTTGGTAGAGAAAGCAATGGTCGAAGAGGGTTTTTAAGAAAATCTTCTCTTTTGGCAATGGCTTCAATTATTGGATCAAATATTCCTTTTGCCAAGAATATGCCAGCAGGTGTGATCCCAGCACTATTTGCAAATAGCGATACACCTTTTAGTGTGGCAGGGAAGGATGGTTTGATTTATCTCAATGACAAGCCAATTACAGCAGAAACTCCTGTGCAATTCTTAGATGCTCCCTTTACTGCACCAGAGCATTTTTTTATCCGAAATAATGGAAATGCACCAGAAGAGGCGACTTTGGATCCTAAGAAATGGACATTAGAAATTGCTGGCGAGTCTTGTAAGAAGCCTCAAACTTTCACAATTGAGGATTTGAAGAAAAAATTCAAAACCTATACTTATGCACTTGTGGTTGAGTGTGCAGGAAATTCAAGGGCAGAGATTGTTCCAGCAACAAAAGGGAATCAATGGAAAATTGGAGCCGTGGCTTGTGGAAGATGGACTGGTGTCAGACTTAAGGATGTGCTTGAGTATTGTGGGGTAAAAAAAGATGCGGTTTATATCGGATACTATGGCTCTGATACGCGACTTGATGGCAATGCGGATAAAGCAACAATTTCAAGAGGTGTGCCTATTGAGAAAGCACTTGAAGAAGAGAGCTTGATTGCTTGGGATTATGAGGGAGCACCAATTCCTTATATGAATGGATTCCCACTTAGACTTGTTATTGGTGGATGGAGCGCGAGTGTTTCAGGAAAATGGCTAAAGAAAATTGTTGTAAGAAACAAAGTTCATGATGGTGAGAAAATGAATGGACAAAGCTATCGTATGCCTTGTAAGCCTGTTGCACCAGGAGAACAAGTTCCTGATAAAGATATGTGTGTGCTTGGTGGAATGGTTGTTAAATCTATCATCACTCATCCACTCTCAGGAATTAAAACACCACTTAACAAAACTCTTGAAGTGCGTGGAAAAGCGTGGGCAGGAGATAGAAGTGTGAAAGAAATGTGGGTAAGTATTGACTTTGGAGCAACTTGGCAAAAAGCAAATCTAAAAAAACCTCTCAATCGCTTCTCTTGGCAAGAGTGGAATGCAAATATCAAATTCCCTGAGGGCGGATACTATGAAGTGTGGGCAAGAGCAGTAGATGATAAAGGTGTATCTCAACCTATGGTATTGCCTGGATGGAATCCACGCGGATATCTTAGCAACTCTTGCCACAGAATCGCAGTGCGTGTTATCTAAGTGAGGTGAGTTATGAAAAAACTAGCTTCGCTCTTGCTTCTTGCAAGTTTAGGTTTTGCAGCAGAGAAAATTGATCCTGCAACAGGGATGAAAATCGCTGAAGGATGGGAAACTGTGCGAGATAATTGCACAGTTTGTCACTCTGCAAAAATGTTTACAATGACAACAGGAACACGCCAAGATTGGATTACAGCTATTCGCTGGATGCAAGATACTCAAGGGCTTTGGCAGTTTGATCCTGAGACAGAAAAGGTGATTTTGGATTATTTGACAAAAAATTATGCACCTGCAAACACTTCAAGAAGACGACCTCTTCTTACCTCTGATCTTCTTCCTCCAAAATAATGGAGGAAAGGGGGTGAAAAATACAATAAAAATTTATTGATAAAAATTATCAAAAGCAAAGTTTTGTGATAGAATCATCTTTGTAATTTTCAAACACAAGGAGAAAAAATATGAAAACTTTGTCAATGGTTGCACTTAGTGCTTCTCTTGCATTAGCAGGAGTTAATTCAAGTGATTTGCTTAAAGAAGCAAAAGATGCTGGTCTTAGCGCAATGCCTCAAGGAAAAGAGCTTAAGTCTTTGCAGATTCAAAAAATCAAAGGTATGGGCGTAAAAGCAAAGAAGCTTCTTACAAAAGAGCAAGTTGAACTAGGAAAAATGCTTTATTTTGATCCTAGAATCTCTTCTTCAAACCTTATCTCTTGTAATACTTGCCATAACCTTGCTCTTGGTGGGGCAGATTTAGTTCCTGCAGCAATCGGTCATAGATGGCAAGCAAACCCAAGCGCTCTTAACTCTCCAACAACATACAATTCACTCTTTAATGATGTTCAATTTTGGGATGGAAGAGCACACAATCTAGGTGAGCAAGCTCAAGGTCCTATCCAAAGCGATGTTGAAATGTCAGCACCTCCTGCTTTAGTTGTTGAGAAAATCACTTCAATTCCTGAGTATGTTGATGCATTCAAAAAAGCTTATGGAAAAGATACAAAAATTGATTTCAAACTCATTGCTGATACAATCGCAATCTTTGAGAGCACACTTAATACTCCAAGCCGATATGATGAGTTTATGAATGGAAATCTTAAAGCATTGAATGCAAAAGAGCAAGAAGGATTCAAGCTTTTCTTGGATAAGGGATGTGCAAGTTGCCATAGTGGTGTAAATCTTGGTGGTGGAATGCAACCTTTTGGTGTAGCTCAACCTTATAAATTTGCAAGTGTTGGTGGATTTAAAGGAGATAAAGATGGGCTTGTAAAAGTTCCTACACTTAGAAATATTGCTGAAACAATGCCATATTTCCACAATGGACAATTCTGGGATCTTAATGAAGCAATCAAAGAAATGGGTTCAATTCAACTTGGAATTGAAATCAGTGATGCAGATGCAGAAAAAATCAAAACTTTCCTTAAATCTCTTACAGGAAAGAAACCTCAAATCATCTATCCAATTCTTCCTGCTAACACAGATAAAACTCCAAAACCAACATTCTAATCCTCCTATTTTCCTCCCTTGTGGAGGGAAAATGCAATATCAAAAATAAAAAATCTCTCTCAATCTTTTCTTTTTAAGCAAAATAAGGGCTTTTTTAGTTAATTTTTCTTATAATCTAAAAATTTTTTTTGGAGTGGAGAAATGGTTACATTAAAAGAAGCATTGAGCCTTGATGAAAGTGCATTAAAAGAGCTCAAAAAAGAAATTGCACAAAAAGCAAAAGAGAGTAATCTCAATGCTTATGTTGGTGAGATGCAAGAAAGCAAAGAAAATGGAGTGCCAATCCTTATTAAAGACAATATCAATGTCAAAGGATGGGAGATTACTTGTGGAAGTAAGATTTTGCAAGGCTACATCGCCCCTTATAACGCCACGGTGATTGAAAAGCTCCATGCAAACAAAATGTGTGGGTTTGGAAGAGCCAATATGGATGAGTTTGCAATGGGAAGCACAACAGCAAGCAGTGCCTATGGTAAGACTCTCAATCCTAGAGATACCTCAAGAGTGCCAGGAGGAAGCAGTGGTGGAGGTGCAGCAGCTGTAGCTGGAGGTTTGGCAATCGCAAGTTTAGGGAGTGATACAGGAGGCTCTATCCGTCAGCCAGCAGGGTTTTGTGGATGTGTAGGGCTAAAGCCTACTTATGGAAGTGTGAGCCGTTATGGACTTGTAGCTTATAGCTCAAGTTTGGATCAAATCGGACCTATCACTCAAAATGTAGAAGATGCTTCAATCCTCTTTGATGCAATTAGTGGAAATGATAAAATGGATTCTACAAGTGCAACAATAGCGCCCACTCAAACTCACAAAAATCTTAATGCAGACAGAAAGTTTAAAATCGCTGTGTTAAGAGATTTCCTCAAAGACGCTACTCCACAAATCCAAGATACTTATGAGAAAACCATTTCTACTCTTGAGGCGATGGGGCATACAATAGTAGAAAAAAAGATGCTTGATACAAGCTATCACATCTCAGCCTACTACATCATCTGCACAGCCGAGGCTAGTTCAAACTTAGCAAGATTTGATGGTGTGAGATATGGGAATCGAGCCGAGGGGATTGGCAACCTCAAAGAGCTTTATCTCAAAACTCGCTCACAAGGATTTGGAGAGGAAGTCAAGCGTCGTATTATGCTAGGAAGCTTTGTGCTTAGCAGTGGATATTATGATGCTTATTATCTCAAAGCTCAGAAAGTAAGAGAGTTAATTTCCTCTGAGTTTGATGAGATTTTCTCAGATGCAGATTTAATCCTTTGTCCTATCGCTCCAAGCATAGCTCCAAAGTTTGGAAGCACACACTCTCCACTTGAAATGTATCTAAGCGATATTTACACAATCTCAGTCAATCTTGCAGGACTTCCTGCACTCTCTTTGCCTGTGAGCGTGAATAATGAGGGGATGCCAATTGCAATGCAGTTTATCGGTAAAAAATTTGATGAGCAAAGTGTGCTAGATGCAGGATATGGACTTGAGCAAAAATTAGGAAAGATTCTATAAGGAGGAGAGAATGAAGATTAGAGCTAAAGCATTGACATTTGAAGATGTGTTGTTAATCCCTGCGTATTCTGAGGTTTTACCCAAAGAAGTGAGTTTGAAAACTTATTTGAGTAAGAGAATTACACTCAATATCCCTTTTGTATCCGCAGCGATGGATACGGTAACAGAATACCGCACAGCTATTGCTATGGCAAGGCTTGGTGGGATTGGAATTGTGCATAAAAATATGGATATTCCCTCTCAAGTGGAGCAAATTCGCAAAGTCAAAAAAAGTGAGAGCGGGATCATCAATGACCCTGTGTCGCTTAAAGCTGATGCTACATTGCTAGATGCTAAGAAAATCACAGACAACTACAAAATCTCAGGTGTGCCTGTGGTGGATGATTATGGGATTTTGATTGGGATTCTTACAAATCGTGATATGAGATTTGAAACAGATATGAGTAAAAAAATCGGCGATTTGATGACAAGAGATAATCTTGTTACAGCAAAAGAGGGCACTAGCCTTGAAGAAGCAAAAGAGATTATGCATAAGCATAGAATTGAGAAGCTTCCAATTGTCGATAAAGACTATGTGCTTAAAGGACTTATTACAATCAAAGATATTCAAAAAAAGATTGAATATCCCAATGCAAATACCGATGAGCTTGGCAGATTAAGAGTGGGTGGGGCTATTGGTGTAGGACAGCTAGATCGTGCAAAGGCGTTGTGGGAAGCAGGAGCAGATGTGCTTGTGCTTGATAGTGCTCACGGACATAGTAAAAACATCATTAAGACTTTAGAGTCAATCAAAAGAGATTTAGATATTGATGTGGTGGTAGGAAATGTTGTCACACCTGAGGCGACACGAGATCTTATCAGTGCAGGAGCAGATGCGGTAAAAGTGGGGATTGGGCCAGGAAGTATTTGCACCACAAGGATTGTAGCAGGTGTGGGAATGCCTCAAATCTCAGCAGTGGCAGGATGTGCCGAAGTAGGACAAAAAGCAGGAGTGCCAATCATCGCTGATGGCGGAATCAAATACTCAGGAGATATTGCAAAAGCTTTGGCTGTGGGGGCATCAAGTGTAATGGTGGGAAGCTTGCTTGCAGGCACAGAAGAAAGCCCAGGGGATTTGCTCCTCTATCAAGGACGCCAATACAAAAGCTATCGAGGAATGGGAAGTATCGGAGCGATGACAAAAGGAAGCTCGGATCGCTACTTCCAAGAGGGAACAGCACAAGATAAACTCGTGCCTGAGGGTATTGAGGGGAGAGTGCCTTATCGTGGAAAGATTGGCGATGTGATTCATCAACTTGTCGGAGGACTTAGAAGCTCAATGGGATATCTTGGAAGCCTTGATATTCCTACACTTTGGGAGAAGGCTGAGTTTGTAGAAATCACTTCAGCAGGACTTAGAGAATCCCACGTGCATGATGTTGTGATTACAAAAGAAGCACCAAACTATCACGGATAAAACTCTTAAAAAAGGGGGAGGGGTAAAAAAATCAAGGAAAAAGTAATGCAAGATATCATCGAAAATGTTTTAATTCAAACTTCACCCACAACAAATCCAAAACTAGAAATTCTCAAAACCCACTTCCCTGAATGCTTTGACAAGGAGGGCAAACTCCTTGTAGATAAGCTAGAGAAATCTCTTATGGGGGG
>DXDJ01000017.1 GCA_019115525.1 Candidatus Helicobacter avistercoris
TTATATGGAAAAAGTAAAAAATAAGGAGAATTATATGTTTCAATTAAGAAAATTACCATTTGCTCAAGAGAGTCTCTCACAATTCATTAGTGCAAAAACTTTTGAATATCACTATGGCAAACATCATCAAACCTATATCAACAATCTCAACAATCTCATTCAAGGCAATGAGTTTGAAAATATGCATTTGCTTGATATTATCCTTAAGGGAAGTGGTGGTGTGTTTAATAATGCTGCTCAAGTATTCAATCACGATTTTTACTGGGATAGTATTGCACCTCAAGGAAGTGTAATGAGTGATCAACTAAAAGAGGCGATTGAGAAAAACTTTGGAAGTATTGAGAAATTTCAAGAGGAGCTCACCAATAAAGCAACTACACTTTTTGGCTCTGGTTGGTGCTGGCTTGTACTTGTTGGAGATAAACTAGAGATTGTCCAAACTAGCAATGCTCAAGTCCCGATGAGTGAGGGGAAAATCCCGCTTCTAACAGTAGATGTTTGGGAGCATGCTTACTACATTGACTATAAAAATGCAAGACCTAGTTATTTGGGTAAATTTTATGAGTTTATCAATTGGGATTTTGCTTCAAAAATGTATGAGCAAGCTAAAAATAAAGGAATGGAAGCACTCAGAGAATATATCTCAAATCTTTATGCATAACCTCCTTGCAGTCTTTTTGACTGCATTTCCTCTCTTTCTCTCTTTGAAAAAGTTTTACAATACCACTTTAAGATGAAAATACAAGGATATAAATGATTAAATTTCTTGATTTACAAGCACAATATAGAGGAATCAAACCTCAAATCGATAAAGCTATTAGCGAGGTGCTAGAAAGTGGTGCATTTGTTGGTGGAAAGTTTTTGGAAGATTTTGAGCAGGAGTTTGCACGCGAGCTTGGTGTGGATTATGTTTTGGGGGTTGCAAATGGGACAGAAGCCATCGAACTTGCACTCAAGGGATTAAATCTCAAAGAGGGAAGTGAGGTGATTTTGCCAGCCAATACTTTTTTTGGATCTCTAGAGGGCATTGTTAATGCTGGATTAAAGCCTGTGATGGTTGATTGTGGGGAGGATTATTGTATTGATACTGCAAAAATAAAAGAAGCTATCACTCCTCATACTTCAGCTATTCTTGTTGTCCATCTTTATGGCAAAGCCTGTGCAATGCAAGAGATTATGAGAATCGCCTCAGAATATTCTTTGAGGGTTGTTGAAGATTGTGCACAAAGTTTTGGAGCCGAAATTGAAGTCTTTGGCAAAAAAAGGCGAGTTGGAAGTATCGGAGATGTTGGATGTTTTAGTTTTTATCCTGGAAAAAATCTCGGAGCTTACGGTGATGGTGGTGCAATCAGCACCAATATTAAGAATGTATATGATACTTGCCTTTCAATAGCAAATCATGGAAGAGGGAATGGAAAGTATTTTCATCAGCATATTGGAAGAAACTCAAGATTAGATGGGATACAAAGTGCGATTTTGAGTGTGAAGCTCAAATATATTCACCAATGGAATACACATAGAATCCAAGTTGCAAAATGGTATGAAGAGTTTTTGGGCGATGTTTCAAACCTTACTCTTCCACCCAAAGCAAAAGAGAGAGAGAATGTCTATCATCTTTATGTGGTTAGAGTTGGAGAAAAAAGAAATGAGATCATTAGGGGGATGCAGGCGATGGATGTTGAGGTTGGGATACACTATCCTATCGTACTTCCAGCTCTTGAGGCGAGTTGGGATATTGAGGCACAAAAAAAATGTCCAAATGCAATGGCATTTTCTAAAGAAATACTTTCTTTGCCCATGGGAGAGCATTTGAGCAAAGAAGATGTGCGTGAAGTAAGCCATAAATTAAGAAGCCTACTCTAAAAAATCTCCCTCTCTTAGGGGTGTGGCAAAGCTTAGATCCCTGCTTGCTTTCTTGCCTAGAAGTGTTTTGAAATATTTTGGATGAAGCCCGAGATTGGGGCGTTTGATCGCTAGATTTTCTCTTGTGAGAATCTCTCCTTTTTTGATGTCTTTACTTACAAAAATACTTCTTGCAAATTCTCTTTTTTTGTCGTTATTTTTGTTTTGATAATCCTCATCTCCCAAAGCCAGAGTGGTCTCTCTAATCGCAGTTACCATTTCTGCAAACTCTTTTTTATCCAAGCTAAAAGCACTATCTACCCCCCCAAGACTTTTATCAAGGATGAAATGCTTCTCAATCATACTCACTCCCAAACTTGTAGCAATCACTGGAGTAAGAAATCCTTGTGTGTGATCACTCAATCCCACTTTAACTCCCCATTTTCTCTTAAAAGTTTTGATCACAGAGAGATTGGTGTCTTGCAGTGGGGTAGGGTAAGAAGAAGTGCATTTGAGTAAAGTGATATCATCATTTCCTACACTTCTGCATATTTCTATGGCTTCACCTATCTCTTCATCAGTTGCCATTCCACTTGAGAGGATGATGGGTTTGTGAGTTGAAGCAATTTTTTCAATCAAATCCAAATATGTCAGCTCAAAGCTTGCAACTTTATACATTGGGCAAGAGAGACTTTCTAGTAGCTCTAATCCCTCATCACTAAAGGGGGTGCTAAAAAGCATTATTCCCACTTCTTTGGCATATTCAAATAATTTTTTGTGCCACTCAAAAGGTGTATATGCCTTGCAATATAGGGAATAAAGACTTTCTCCACTCCAAAGTCCATCTTTGATGAGAAATTCTTCTTTGTCACTATCGAGCGTAAGGCAAGATGGGGTGTAGGTTTGGATTTTTACACAATCTGCTCCGACTTCTTTGGCACTCTTAATACTCTTTAGTGCAAGCTCTAGGCTCTGATTGTGATTGGCACTAAGTTCTGCGACAATAAGGGGATTCATAGATTTTTCTCCATTGTTAAAAACTTCTGATTTTCTTGGATTTTTGCAAATCCAAACTTTTCATACAGACAAATTGCTCTTGTATTTGTTTGTAAAACCTCAAGCTCTATAGTATTTATATTGAGTTTTCTAGCACTATCTATAAGTGAGTGCAAAATCTTCTCTCCAATATGCTTATATCGTAAGTTTTTATAGATTCCTAAAGTTGCTTTATTTCCCTCTTTTAGACTTAAAGAGCCAACGGCAATGATTTCTCCTTTTTTTCTCTCATCCTCAAAAAATGCCCAAAAAAATTGAGAAAAACTAAGATTTGCAATAAATCTTAAATGCTCTTTTATGCCAATAGGTGCGGAGTTTAGCGAATTTGCTCTGACTTCCTCTTGATTTCTAATGCTTAATACTTCAAGTTTTTGTTTGTGAGAGAGGAGGCAGAAATGCTTCGCATTTTTGGCAGAAAGAATAGGTAGAAAGGTTTTATATAGCCAAGGTCTAAGTCGCAAACCTAGGGGTTTGGGAGATGGAGAAGACATAGAGACTAGGGCGTTTAGAGCACAGGAGAGTTTGGAGGAAAGATTGGTGCGAGAGAAGATTGTAAAGAGTGAGGGGAGAAAATGTGCGTTTTGAAGTTGGGAGCGTTGATTGTTTGCAATGCATAGGGCTATGATTTTTTTTCCTCTAGAAAGTGCCTCATTAAGTCCTCCACCCCCAGCACAAATCACTATCTCAGAGCTATCTATAAGAGAGCAAATTTCTTGAGGATTGAGTGAATGATGGGCTTTGGGGTGCTTGAAGTAGGGATTAAGAATGTGAATATCGCCATGTATGCTCTTTAAGATTTGTTTGATTAGATTGTTTTGATTACTGCCTCCAAGATTGATGAGAATTTTATTTTTTTGTGTAGGGGTGATTTTTTTTTGCGTAAAAATGGGATTTAAAATCACATAATCTTCTCCACCATAGCTTTTACTAAAAGTTTTAGCTCCAAGTGTTGGACGAAGGATGAGAGCATTGTGAGGGTAGGGTAGGCGAAAATAATCATCAAGACAGATAAGAACTTGACATCTTAGATTTTCATAAAAGCTTAGAGGGGCAATATAGCTATCAACAATCACAACCTCAAGCTCATAATCAGGATAACAAAAAGAAGAATGAAAACTGCTTTGAAACTTAATTGTGGGGAAAACCTCTTGAAGATGCAAAAGAAGATTCTCACATCTTCTTAGATGTCCTAGTCCATATTTCTCTCCACTTTCACAAAAAATATCAACCCTCATAAAGCATCCTGTATTTTAATTCTGCAAGTGCAAAATCCTCAGGTGTGTCAATATCCTGCACACAAAGTGGGGAAAGAATGTATGGCGTGCTTTGTGGAGAAAAAATTGGAAGTTTTTGCAAAAAGCTTTGAGTAGAAGCGATGTAAAACTGTCCAGCATCATGGTAGAGTGTAGGCAGATCTTGAGAGCGTGTATTTTGATGTTCTGGATAGAGCATTTTTAGCTCGTTATTTTCATAAGTGAAGCTTCTAAATGGCGTAAAATCAAAAGAAGTAGCTGAAAAAACATAAGGGGAGTTGAGAGTGAGAGAGTGTAGGGCATTTTTTAGGGTTACAGAGGAGAGGAGTGGGGCTGTGGGATAAAGAGTGATAAGAGTAGAATCTTTGGGGATATCTACTTTTAAAATCGCATCATAGATGACTTCAAGTGTTGGAGTAAAATCATCGCTTAATGCCTTATCTCTAAGAAATGGAGTCATCGCACCATAAGTTCTAGCAATACTAGCAATCTCTTCGCAATCTGTACTAACAATCACTTCTGCTCCAATGGCTTTAGCACATTCAATTGAGTAGGCAATCAGAGGTTTGCCCAAAAAAGGTTTTATATTTTTGCGTGGGATCCGCTTGCTCCCCCCACGAGCGGGGATAATACAAAAAAGTTTAGAATGGGTAATCATCTTCGATTTGGCGAGTTGCAGCTTTTCTTTTTGTTGTATCGCTGATTGCTCCTACGCTTTTATACTCTATACGAGCATCGGCGATATGCTTAGAGTTAATGGTGTTATCTCTTGAAATATCATAAGGACGAATCACTCCACTAACTTTCATAATTTGCTTTTCTCCATCGACTAAAATTTCTTTATTGCCATAGATGAAGTAATTTCCATTCTCAAGCACTTTGATCACTCTTGCCGTGAGGGTTAAAGTTGTGCTTTGACTGCGACTTTGATTCCCTCCACCTTGAAAATTTGAAGTATTGTTGCTTTTTTGTAGATTGTAGTTTGCTTGATTGTTGAGATATTCTACTGCTTCTTTTTGCTTCTCATCTGTGCCATTGTAAGCTAGAAGCGGTGGAGTTACATTCCCACCAGAACTTCCATTATAAGTCTTGTTGGTGTTAAAAGAAGCATCAGCACTCTCTTGGATAATAACAGTAATAAGATCATCAGGTTTCATTGCACGTCTATCTGCAAAGAGTGGACGATCTCCCTGTCCAAAAAGACTTCCAGCTTTGCTAAACTCAGGGATAAACTCTCTCTCAGGCATTTCCTCAACATAATTGGGAGGATTGAAATCAATTTCTGGTTCATTTCCTGCTTGAAGATGAATGAGTGGCAAAAATAATAGTGTAAAATAAATCCTTTTCACTGCGTGTATTCCCTTACAAATTAGATTTGAGAGAGAAGATAGCAAGTTTTATTCCATAAGGAGAAAATATGAGTGCAATCAAAGAAAAAATGGCACAAGATCTTAAAGAAGCCATGAAGAGTGGAGAGACTTTTAAGCGTGATACGCTCAGACTTCTTAACTCTGCTTTAAAGCAAGTTGAGGTAGATAAGCGAATTGTGCTAAGTGATGAGGATGTGATTTCTATTCTCAAAAGCGCATTCAAGCAAAGAGAAGACGCACTTGAATCTTATCTTAATGCAAAAAGAGATGATTTAGCACAAAAAGAAAAGCAAGAAATGGATATAATCCTCTCCTACCTTCCAAAACAGCTCAGCGATGAGGAGCTTAGAGATGCTGTAAAGGGGATCATTGCTGAAGTAGGAGCCAAAGATGGCAAAGACTTGGGCAAGGTTATGGGAGCAGCAAAAAAGCTTTCTGCTATTGCTGATGGAAAAAGAATCAGTGCCATGGCAAAGGAACTTTTGTCATAAGTTTGTCTTTTGATTTTTCAAAAGATTTCAAAAGGGGGAAGGGAGAAAAATGAGAAAACTTTTTTTATCAGTTTTGATGAGTGGGATTGTCTTTGCTGGTGGGTTTAAGATGAATGAACACAGCTTAAACTCTATTGCATTAAGTTCTGCCTATGTTGCAGGTGCCAATGGAGCAGATAGCTCTTATTACAACCCTGCAAATATGGGCTTTGGTAAGTTTTCGGATAAACATGAAATCGAGGTTTCTACGACTTGGATACATGTTCCTGCTTTTGATTTCACCACGGATTTTACAAAGATTAAAAATCAGACTGGAAGAGATCAAGGCACGCAAGTGTCTTGTAAGCCCGTAGCCGGTTGGGATGGGCTTTTTGGCTCAGTTACTTGCTCTCTTGTAGATAGCTTTGCACCCAAAGTTGAGGCAGGTCCTGCTTCAGCCAAAGGGCACGCAAATGCTACAAATTTCATCTATCCTGAGATTTTTTATAAAAGTCCGACATTTTGGGGAGGGTTTAATATAGGGCTTTCAGTTACCGCACCTTCAGGAATGACAATGGATTGGGATGGAGTTGGCGGAGAGTTTTTGGATTATAGCTTTATTGCAATGGTAGAGGTAAATCCTAGTATTTCTTACAAGCTTGGCAATTGGTTAGGTGTGGCAGTAGGGGGAAGGGCAGTGTATGGAATGGGAGATTTTGCCAATACCCTCAATGTCCCTTATGTGGCTACAATGCAACAAGGCCTACCTGGATCACACGCCACAGTTACCACTAAGGGGACATCAACCGTAGATCAAGTCTCTTCTACCAATGGAATTGGCTTTGGCTACAATGTGGCTCTTACACTTAAGCCTTTAGCGTTTTGGACGGATAGTTTGGTGATTTCAGCCACCTACCGCTCTCCAGTGCATATTGATTTCAAAGGTGAGCTTAGCGCTATTGCAATCACGGGAAAAAGAGATAATCCTATTGTAAGAGCTCAAATGGATGCAGATCTTATCCTCTCTACTGATATTCCTCCCGTGCTTCAAGTTGGAATCGCACAAAGACTTGGAAGATTTTTGATTGAAGCGGTGTATGAGAGAAATTTTTGGAGCTATGGAGATAAGTTTGAGTTTCAATACCAAAACCAAAGATTTAGCAATATCTCAGGAAGTATGGCAAGTCAAATGGGCTCAACTGATGAAGCAAGAGCAAAGTTTATGGAAAATATGATGAGCGGGGCAGATTATGATTCTGTAGCGATTGGAAGAGGATGGAAGGATACAAACTCTTATCGCATCGGCGTAACTTATGATGTTACAGAAAAATTTAAAGCCATGGCTTCATTTGCTTATGATGAAACTCCTGTGCCAAAAGATGCTTTTGGAATCCCTGATGCCAATGGCTATATGATGGGGGTAGGGGTGCGTTACTCAATGTTTAAAGATACTATTGATTTAGGAGCGGCCTATTCTATGACGCTTAAAGACAATCGAGAATCATATATTCAATCAGATAGCGGACTAGGCAAACTCCAGCTTGTCAATGTTTCTATGGCCTGCAGATTCTAAAAATACTTAAGAAGCCCTTGAGGCTTCACTTTGTCAAACTCAAATTCTCTTTAATGCGTTACAATAACACTTTTATATTTCCCATACTAAGGAAAATCAATGTTTGAAACCATTATCGGACTTGAAGTGCATGTCCAGCTCAATACAAAAACAAAAATCTTCTGCTCTTGTGCAACTTCTTTTGGAGAAGCACCCAACACCAATGTCTGCCCCACTTGTCTAGGTCTTCCAGGAGCTTTGCCTGTCCTCAATCGTGAAGCAGTCAAAAAGGCGATTACTTTTGGAAGTGCAATCAATGCACAAATCAATCAAGATTCAGTTTTTGCAAGAAAAAATTATTTCTATCCTGATCTTCCAAAAGCCTATCAGATTAGCCAATATGAAATCCCAATTGTAGGCAAAGGAAGTATAGAGATTACTCTAGGGAATGGTGAGAAAAAAGTCATTGGAGTTACGCGTGCTCATCTAGAAGAGGATGCAGGAAAAAACATCCATGAAGGTGAGGTTTCAAAGGTTGATCTTAATCGTGCTTGCACACCATTACTTGAGATTGTAAGTGAGCCGGATATGAGAAGTGCTGATGAGGCGGTAGCATATCTAAAAAAACTCCACTCAATTGTGCGTTTTATTGGAATCTCTGATGCAAATATGCAAGAGGGAAGTTTCCGCTGTGATGCCAATGTTTCTATCCGACCCAAAGGCGATAGTAAGCTTTATACAAGAGTAGAGATAAAAAATCTCAATAGCTTTAGGTTTATTGCCAAGGCAATTGAATATGAAGTGGAGCGACAGATTGAGGCATGGCAAGATGGTGTTTATGATCAAGAAGTGGTGCAAGAAACTCGCCTTTTTGACACAAACAAAGGCATTACACGCTCTATGAGAGGAAAGGAAGAGGCAGCAGATTATCGCTACTTCCCAGATCCCGATCTTTTGCCTGTGTTTATTGATGAGGAACTAATGAGAGAGGGGAGAGAAGTTCCTGAGCTTCCTGATGAGAAAAAGGCTAGATATGTCAGTGAGTATGGGATCAAAGAGAGTGATGCAGAAGTGCTTGTAGGCTCTCTTGAATTATGTTCATATTTTGAGGAGATGCTAGGGTTTGGAGTATTTCCAAAAGGAGCAATTACTTGGCTAAATACTGAGCTTTTAGGTAGATTAAAAGGTGAGCTAACACTGCAAAATTGTGGAATTCCAAGCCAGCTTCTTGCCACGCTCCTTAAGCGTGTAGAAGAGAGCAAGATCAGTGGAAAGAGTGCAAAAGATATTTTGGATGTCTTAGTTGAGCAAAGAGGTGGGGATGTTGATGAGCTTATCGTGTCTATGGGATTGGAGCAAGTCAATGATGATGGAGCGATTTTAAGTGTGATTGATGCGGTATTGAGCGCAAATGCCGATAAAGTAGAGGAATATAAGAGTGGAAAAGATAAGCTTTTTGGATTTTTTGTTGGACAAGTGATGAAGAATGCAAAAGGGGCAAACCCTGCAAGGGTTAATGAGCTTTTAAAGCAAAATCTCTAATCCTCCTTCTTTTGGGTTATATTCCCAAAAGTTTCTTCATAAAATTGCTTTGTTTTCCTCTCTCCATCTTCATAGAGTTTTTTTCCTTTTTTTATAACTTCATCCATTTTTTCTTTGAGATGTTCATCATAGATTTCTTCACTTTTCTCTACTCCCTCGCTGATTGTATTTTTGAGATATTGCTCATAAAATTCTTCGCTTTTTTCTGCATCATCTTTTAAATACTGCTCATAGAGTCTTTTGCTCCCTTGGATTGCCTTTTTGTAGAGATCTTCACTTTCTTTAAGAGCTTTGTCATATAGTGTTGATTCTTGTGCATAAATACATTGCATTCCCAAAACAAGTAAATTGGCAATTACAAAACTTTTCATTTTTTTCCTTTTTGACTTTTTTCTTTGGGCATTGTAGTAGAATTTGCTTTTTTATCCCTAAACCAAAAGAGGCAGATTATGAAAAAGATGCTCAATCAATTTTTTGCTCCGATTTTAAATCAAGATGAAGACAAAATTTCTCAATGCAAAAAATCAACCATCCTCAAAAAAGGTGCAAGATATTTTGATTTTACAGCATCAGGACTTGCATTTTCTCCCATCCAAAAACGCCTTGCCTCTTTTTTGCCCTATTATGCCAACACCCATTCAGACACATCAACTCACGCAACAATCACAACAGCACTTTATAAACATTCCAAAGAAGTCATTAAAGAATGTTTGGGGCTAGGCGAAGAATTTTCTCTTCTTAATGTTGGAAGTGGATCAACAGGAGCAATCAAGCTTTTTCAAGAACTTATGGGGATTTATATCCCTCCTAAAACCAAAGAAATACTAAAACTTGGTGAAGTCAAAAATCTTCCATGGGTTTTTGTGGGTGCTTATGAACATCATTCTAATGAAATTAGCTATCGTGAAGGATTGTGCAATTTGCAGAGAATCTCGCTCAATAATGAGGGATTGCTGGATTTGCAAGAATTAAAAGAGGGAGTAAAAAATGCCAATGGAAAAATCATTGGATCATTTAATGTAGCCTCAAATGTTACAGGAATCATCACACCATACAATGAAGTTTCTGAGATTTTAAGAAGCAAAAATGCCATCGTGGCTTTTGATATGGCCTCAAGCTCTCCTTATATGAATGTCCCAAGCCATCTTTTTGATGCATGTTTTCTCTCTCCTCATAAGCTTTTAGGAGGCGTTGGTAGCTGTGGATTGCTAGGGATAAAAAGCAGTTTGATTGACACAAGTATTGCTCCAACTTTTGGAGGTGGAGGGACAATCAAAAATGCCAATCGCACAACACATGAATATCTCCAAAACATCGACTATCGTCAAGAAGCAGGGACGCCAGGGATCATTCAGCTTCTCACAGCCGCTCTTGCATATCAGCTAAGAAATGAAGTAGGGCTTGAGCTCATTCATCAAAGAGAGAGAGTGCTTATCCAAGTGATGATGCATGAGCTAAAAAGCATCCCAGCACTCACACTCTATGGCAATACAGAAGCCGATAGGCTAGGAGTATTTTCTTTTAATGTCGGTGGTGTTTCTCCCTTTGATTTAGCTTTGGAATTGAGTGAGAAATATGGGATTCAAACACGTTCTGGATGTTCCTGTGCTGGACCTTATGGATATGATCTTTTTGGACTTGAGGATAGTGCAAGCGAGCTTGGAATGAAACCAAACTGGATAAGAGTAAGCGTGCATTACACCCATGGTGTTGAGGATATTGAATACTTCATCACATCTTTGAAAAAAGCTATAAAGAAACTTCGTGTCTAAAAAGCTATTTTCATTTTTGTGTTGCGGGGTGATGGGCTACTCTCTTGGCTTTGCACCTATGGGAAATGTTTCTACATCAATGGGCGGAGCTGGAGTGGCACTAAGAAACTCAGCGTGGGGGTTATATTATAATCCTGCTTTGCTCTCAAGTGATCCTAGAAGTAAATTTTCTTTTAGCGGAGGACTCTATCTCACACGCACAAACCTTAATGAAATTCTAGAGCTTGACCCCCAAACAGACTATACACAAGTTCAAGAAATCCTCTCAAATCTCAAAGATTCTAAAGCAGGGATAGAAACTCAATTAGGGGTTGTGGCACAAATTGGCGGATTTGTCAAAACAAGTGTGCAAACACAAGAAGATGAATATGGCAGACTTATTAGTGTGAGTAAAGAAGAGCAATCTAGTGCCTTTGCAATCGGAGCTTTTGCTAGTTCTATTGTTGA
Source organism: Candidatus Helicobacter avistercoris (assembly GCA_019115525.1). Classification (GTDB taxonomy): domain Bacteria; phylum Campylobacterota; class Campylobacteria; order Campylobacterales; family Helicobacteraceae; genus Helicobacter_G; species Helicobacter_G avistercoris. The sequence continues at coordinate 11,305 of DXDJ01000017.1, forward strand.
TATTTCTATTAGTGGTGGAAGTGGCAGCAACTATAAGGCTTCAAGTTTTGGAATTGTCCTGATGGAAATCCCTGTGGGTTATGCTTATAAATTAGGGACGGAGTTTGGGGATTTTAATTTTGGAGTAGCCATGAAGTATCTTAGAGCTGTTTTTGATCATAGTAGCTATGGAGGAAATGCTTATAATGGGATTGAAATTAGCATGCCAAATTTTCTTACTATGTCGCCCTCTCAAAATTTTGGAATCGATCTTGGTTTTTTATACTCGTATGCGGATTTTCACATAGGGGTTACAGCCAAAAATATCAATTGCCCAACTTTTAAGGGGAGTGGAGAGAAAATCCAGCTAGATCTTCAGTTGAGATTGGGGATGAGCTATGAATTTGCTGAGCATTATGTTGTAGCTATGGATATTGATCTTCTTCCTTATGATTCTTACTCTGTTGCTGCACCCAAAAGTCAGTATTTTGGGATTGGGATTATGGGGGATTATACGAAGTTTGATTTTAGATTTGGAATCTCAGCAGATATGTTGGGTAAAGATGGAGCAAAAATTAGTGCAGGATTTAATGCTTTTGGGATTTTGGATATTGTGGGAGAAATGGGAACAAACTTTGCAAAATTTAAAGGTAGCAAATTGGCAACTCCTACCAATTTTGGATTTAAGATAGGAAGTACTTTTACTTTCTAATCCCCACTAAGCTGGGCTTTTTTCTCGCATTCATGAAGCCAGATAAACACTTCTACAAGTGCAGAATATAGATCGCTTGAAACCTCTTCATCTACTTCAAATTTTAGAAGCGAATCTACCAAAACCTGATTTTGAAAAAGAGGGATATTAAACTCTTTTGCTTTTGAGATGATACTTTGAGCGATTGCACCTTTTCCACTAGCTACGACTTGAGGGGCATTGTGAATGGCTTGATTATAAGCAAGGGCTGCAGCTTTTTTCATTCTAATATCCTAAAGTCAAGCGATCAAATCTCTCCCAATCCCCCTTTTGCATTTTTCCCATAAGTTTTGCGATACTTCGCACAATCATATCACTCTCAATATTAAGTCTTCTTCCCACTTTGTAGGTATGAAAGAGTGTTTGAGTAAAAGTGTGAGGGATGAGTGTCAAGATGAGATAGGGGGCTTGAAAATCTGAAATTGTAAGACTTATGCCATCTACACACACAGAACCATCTACAACCATAAGATGGTGGAGGTGAGGGGGAAGCTTGAGAAAAAATCGTGTTTGAGAGCTAGATTTTTCAATCTCGCTAAGTATAGCAATCCCATCAATATGCCCTTGCACAAGATGCCCATCAAGTCTATCGCTCATTTTTAATGCAGGCTCTATATGGACTTTTTCTTTAAGATTTTCAACAGCAATCTTTTCTTGAGTGTGAGTGGTGAGATTGAGAGAAAAACCATTGGAGAAAAGTTCAATCACAGTTAGACATGCTCCATTGATTGCAATGCTATCACCGATTGTCGGACGATATGAAGAGAGGATCTCTAAAGTATTGTTTTTGAAGCTTTTTACCTCTGCAACTTCCCTGACCAAACCACTAAACACATAAGCTCCTCATAAAAATAAAAAATTATATAATAAAAGCAAAAAATGGAGAAAAAATGATTGATACACATTGCCATCTTGATAGTGAAGTATTTTTTGAAGATGTTGAATTAGCTCTAGAGAGAGCAAAGCAAGCAGGGATACACTCTTTTATTATCCCAGGAGCAAACATTAAAGATCTCAATCGCGCAAAAGATCTGGCACATCAATATCCAGAAGTATATTTTGCAAGCGGTGTTCATCCTTATCATCTTGATACTTATTCTCTTGAAACTCTTAAGAGTGTGTTGGATGAGAAAAAATGCATCGCAATTGGAGAGTGCGGACTTGATTATTTTCGCTTGGAGGGGAGTGAAGAGCAAAAAGAGAGTGAAAAAAAACTTCAAGAAAAATATTTTAGAGAACAAATTGAGCTTGCGTTACAAAGAGATTTGCCTCTAATCTTACATGTTAGAGAAGCAAGCAGTGATACTGCAAAGATTCTTAGAGATTATCCACAGGCTAGGGGGGTATTTCACTGCTTCAATGCTGATGAGATTTTGCTAGAGTTCAAGGATAGATTTTATTATGGGATAGGAGGAGTTTTGACTTTTAAAAATGCAAAGCGTTTGCTTGAGGTTTTACCCAAAATCCCACTTGAGAGAATCTTGCTTGAAACAGACGCCCCCTATCTCACCCCTCATCCGCACAGAGGAGAGAGAAATGAGCCAAAATATATTCCACTCGTTGTGCAGAAAATTTCAGAACTCTTGCAAATTCCTATCCAAAAAATTTCAGAGCAGAGTGATCAAAATGCCAAGGAACTCTTCAAAATATAGGGTAGAATCTAAACTTTTAAAAAAATCAAGGACATAGTAAAGAATGAGAATTTTAGCAAGTTGTTGCCTAGGGGTTATAAGCCTCTTTGGTGCGATTTCTCCCCAAAGCGTTGTTGAGTTCAAAATGCCTCAGGTAAGAACAAGCGAAAATATTTTGAATTCTTTTGATTTGGACGCATCATTTCTTCCCACCCTTAATATGTCAAATGCTGTATACAAAAGAAGTGTAAAAGCAAGATGGGATTATTTTGTAGAAAAATTTGATAAGGGATACGAGGTCATTCCGACTTTGAGACTTATGATGATTGAGCAGGGGATCCCACAGGAATTTTTATTCCTTGCGATGGCAGAATCTGAGTTTTCTATGCGTGCTTATAGCCCCAAAAAAGCAAGTGGGATCTGGCAACTTATGCCCAAAACCGCCAAAGAAATGGGGCTAAAGATCAATGGCTATATTGATGAGCGTAGGGATCCAATCAAAAGCACAAAAGCAGCAATCAAATATCTCAAATTTCTCAAACGCATTACAGGGGAGTGGTATCTAGCGGCTATGGCTTATAATTGCGGTGTTGGTCGTTTGCAAAAAGCAATCAAAAAAGCAGGGACAAAAGATTTGGAGGTTTTACTTGATCCTCAAAAGGCTTATCTTCCTTCAGAAACTCGTCATTATATTCGTATGATTGTAGGGATGAGTTTAGCGTTTAATGATGCTTATGTTTTAAAAAATGAAGATAAAGAATATTTCCTCAATCGTGGTGCAGGAAGCACGATTGCTGGTGTAGAGGTGCAAGCAGGGACACCATTGAGCGAGATTGCAAAATCAATCGGAATGGATTTGAGTGAGCTAAAAAAATACAATAAGCAATTCAAATATAATTTTCTTCCACCAGGTAAGGGAAAATACACCGTCTATATGCCCTATGACAAACTCGCTATTTTTAAGCAAGAGTATCAAACCTCTAAACGAGCCAATGAGATGTTTATTCTCCACCATGTAAAAAAAGGAGAAACACTCTCAAGTATTGCAAAAAAATACAAGACAAACATCAAAGATATTCAAAATATCAATGAAGTAAAAAACTCTCATCTTTCTATAAAACAAGCATTGATCATCCCTGTTTTGAAAGAACAATATAAAAAGAAAGTAGCACAAAAACAATGAAAAAATATTATGCATTGACTCTAATCTCACTTCTTATGCTTGGATGTTCAAACAAAAGCGTCTATCGTGGAGGAAGTGGAGGATTTGAAGATTATGAAGATATGTCTTTATTTCGCAAAGGCACAACCCTAGATCCTGAATACAATGCAGGTTATGGGGGCGGTGAGAGTGGAGGGCTTCCAAGCTACAATGGTGGCAAAGGAGCTGGAGTAGATACGCGAGGCATGAGAGAATCTCAGGCAATCCAGCGAGCTACAATGCGACCTTACAAAATCGATGGTAAGTGGTATTATCCCCAAAGAGTGAGTTTGGGGGAGAAATTTGATGGAATTGCAAGCTGGTATGGACCCAATTTTCACGCTAAAAAAACTTCAAATGGAGAGATTTATAATATGCACGCTCATACTGCTGCAAGCAAAATCTTACCTATGAATACCGTGGTGCGTGTGTATAACAAAGAAAATGGCAAAAGCACTATTGTGCGTATCAATGATAGAGGACCATTTGTAGATGGGCGGATTATTGATCTCTCTAATGCTGCGGCACACGATATTGATATGGTAAAAAAAGGAACAGCACAAGTCCAGCTAGAAGTCATCGGCTTTAAGGGGATTATTGGCACTCAAATGAGCAGACCAAGTGAAATGAATAAAGAGCTAAATGCCGAGTTTAAAGTAGGGGCAAGCGAGGAGAGTGTAGATGGTGGAAGCTTTGCACTTCAAGTAGGAGCCTTTAGACGCAAAGAAGGTGCAGAGGAAACCAAACAACAATTTGATCAGCTCAAAAACTATCAAACAATCATTCAAGAACAAGAGCTTGATGATGGGGTGATTTATCGTGTGCTTATTCAAGGATTTAGAAGCGAAGAAGAGGCTCAAGACTTCCTCTCAGCTCATCCAAACATCAAGGGCAAAGTGATTATTAGACAATGATTGAGCTTATTCTTTTGGATGTGGATGGCACACTAAGTGATGGAAAGATCTACTACAATGATGTAGGTGAGGAGATCAAAGTCTTTGATGTCAAAGATGGCTTAGGACTTAGGGTGTGGAAAAAGCTAGGAAGAAAATCAGCCATTATTACAGGGAGAAAATCCCCCATAGTAGAGAAGAGAGCTAAAGAATTAGAGGTCGATGAGATTTTTATGGGGGTAGAAAACAAGGCAGAAGTTGTGAGCATTTTGCAGGAGAAATATTCCCTCTCTCAAGAGCAGATTGCTTGTATTGGTGATGATTGTAATGATTTGCCAATGTTTAAAAAAAGTGGATTAAAGTTTGCCCCTTCAAATGCAGTTGAAGAGATCAAAGAAAGAGCTGATATACTCCTAGATAAAAATGGCGGTGATGGGGCTGTGAGAGCGATGATTGAGTATTTGATGAGAGAAGAAGGCTTGGAGGGAAAGTGGATTGAAATCTTCACTTAAGATTTATGTATTTTTTCTATGCATTTTGGCTTTTTCGATTTTTTTTGTTTTGCGACCTCCAGAAAAGAGAGGAGAGATCAAAAAAAACAGCGAAGAAATTGCCACACTTGAGCTTCAAAATTTTGCACTTTATTCCATTAAAGATAAAAAACCTCAACTTTTAGTGATTGGATCAAAAGCTTATCGCTTTGATAATCGAGAGGAGTTTGTGGATTTGTTTTTGGCAAATTTTGGACTTCATAGAGGAGACAAACCTTTTTCTCAAAAAGACATTGAGTATTTTCGTGTAGGCAAAGCAATCAAAAAAAAGGATAAATATCAATTCTCCAATGGCATTGATTATCTCAACGAATCCGGTATGAGTTTTGTCACACAAAAGGGAGATTATGATTCTGAGAAAAAACAATTTAAGGGTGTAGGAGATTTTGAGCTTAAAAATGATCAAGGGAAATTTTGGGGAGAAGATTTGTATTTTGATGGTATAAACTCTCAAGCACAAGCATCTTTACCGCGAGGGATGATATGGTTAGAGCAATAATCCTCTCTTTTTTCCTAGCTTCTTCTTTTTATGCATCTGAGCTTCTTGAAGTTAGTGCGGACAAAATTTATGCCAATCAAGAAAAAGGCTATACTCAAATTAGCGGAAATGTTGTAATCCTCAAGGGATCTGATGTCCTTAGAGCCTCTGAAGTGATCATCAAAACAGACAAAAATCGAAAACCAACCTTTTATGATGCAAAAGGAAATGTAACTTTTAAAATCACTCTTGAAGATAAACGCATAATGAGAGGAAAGGCCCAAAACATCACCTATGATACGATCAAAAGTGAATACCGACTAAAGGGCAAGGCTTTTGTGCAAGAAGAAGGAAAGGCCAATGCTCTAAAAGGTGAAGAAATCGTTTTAAATACTAAGAGTGGGTATGCAAGCATTGTAGGAAACAAGAGTAAGAATGGAGAAAAGAAACCCGCAAAAATAACCTTTAGCATTGATGATATCAAAAAAGAAAGCAAGAAAAAATGAAAATCCTCTCTCCAAGTTTTATGGCCTCAGCCTCTTCGCTTGCACAATGTCCTCAGGCAGATTGCTTAGAGATTGTTGCTCTAGGCAGAAGCAATGTGGGTAAATCGAGCTTTATCAATCTTTTTATGGGGAAAAACGGACTTGCTAAAAGCTCATCAACTCCTGGAAAAACCCAGCTAATCAATTTTTTTTCTGGAATTTATGCCAGTGATGAAGAAAAGATTCCCTTTAAGCTTGTTGATTTGCCTGGTTTTGGCTATGCCAAAGTTTCAAAAGAGCAGAAAAAATCTTGGGAATATAACTTGATGGAATTTTTGAGTAAAAGAGTTAGCATTAAGCTTTTTTTGCATCTTATTGACTCAAGACATCCAGAGCTTGGCAATGATCTTTTTGTTGCTGATTTTTTAAATCAGTTTATCCGAGGGGATCAAAAGATTTTGCAAATCTACACTAAGGCTGACAAGCTCAACAATCAAGCCAAAAGCTCATTTTTGGCTAAGGGAAAGATTTTGATTTCTACAAACCTCAATGAAGCAAAGGTTACACCAATTTCAACACTGCGTTCTAAAGTTATTGCATTGGCACTTGGGAGAGAAGAATGATAGAGTATTGCAAAGCAAAATTAAGCGATATTGCTGAGATGATAAAACTTGTAGAGCCAGAGATAAAAAAGGGAATAATCCTGCAACGCTCCGAAGAAGAGATTGCCAATACGATTCGCTCATATATTTTGGCAAAACAAGATGGCAAGATTATTGGATTTTGTGCATTGTATTTGTATTCTCAAGCCTTGGGTGAAGTGCGTAGTCTTATTGTTTCTCATACACACCAAAAAATGGGAGTGGGGAGGGGATTGGTGGAGGCGATCTTGCACGAAGGCAAAGAGCTTGGCGTGCAAGAAGTTTTATCTCTAACTTATCAAGTAGAGTTTTTTGAAAAAATGGGATTTCATATCATCCAAAAAGAGCTAATCCCCAACCCAAAAATATGGACAGATTGTATTAAATGCAAGAGATTCCCAGTATGCGACGAAGTAGCGTTACTCAAAAGATTGTAGGCTATTTTTTTGCCTACATTCTTTTTGCACTCTATTGTTATTTTTCGGATATTTTTGTTTTTTTGCCACCACTTCTTGGAATATTTTTTGTTCTTTTTTCTCACGCCTTAGAAAGAAACAATATCCCTCGCCTAGCGTTTTTGATAGCAATGCTGTTTTGGTTGGAGTGTGATCGCGGATTGCCTTTTGGAAGTATGATAGTAATCTATCTTTTGCTTTATATTGGCGTGTATCGCCCTTTTGTTTTTTTGTTCAAAAAAAACATTTCTATCCTCTGTTTATGTGTGTGCTATTTTGTTCTCTTTTTGCTGTTTGCATTGATTGGAAACTATGGTGCAACATTGAGATGGTGGGAGATTTTTGGAATCTTTGCATATTATGCTTTGCTAGAAGGAATTGTTATTGGAACGCTTAAGATTTAAAATCATTGCTGGTTTTTGTATAGCAATTTGTTTGGTTTTGATCACACGAATGTATTTTTTGAGTATCAAATCCAATATTTATTTTGAGAAAATTGCTCAACGCAATACCGAAAAAACAGAGATTCTTATCCCTATCCGTGGGCAAATCTTTGATCGACATCAACAAATCCTTGCCACAAATGACTTGGGGTTTTCTATCGCACTTAGTCCATTTCTTAATTCAACCAAAAAGCTAGAAAAACAAATTGACTTCATACTCAAATATTTCCCCACACTTGAGAGAGAAAAACTCATCAAAGAATACAAGCTTGAGTATTCTCCATACAATCATTCACCCATTGTTGTTGTGCCTTTTGTCGCTTATGAGCAGATTCAAAAAATCTATACACAACTCACTCAAAATCCAGAGATTTCTATCACGCCAAGCACCAAGCGTCTTTATCCTTACAATGCTTTGGCTTCTCATATTATTGGATATGCAGGTAGTGCCAATCAAAGCGACATTGCCAAAGATCCCGTAGCCAAATACACCAAAATCGTTGGAAAATCAGGAATTGAGAGAAAATACAATCAAGAGCTACAAGGTGAGCTAGGGAGCAAAAAAGTCAAAGTCAATGCCCTCAATCGTGAGGTTGATTTTCTCTCAAGTCGCTCTTTGGTCAATGGTGAAGATATTCATACAAGCATTGATGTAAGGATTCAAACCATCTTAGATAGACAATTTAGCAACAAAAGTGGTGCTGTTGTGATTATGGATGTTCAAAATGGCGAGATTTTGGGGGCTGGAAGCTATCCTGAGTATAATCTCAATGATTTTGTAGGAGGCATTTCACACAACAAATGGAATATGCTCTTAGACAATCCATACAAGCCACTGCTCAATAAATTTGCAAACGGAACTTTCCCTCCAGGCTCTGTTGTAAAAATGGGAATTGCACTGAGCTTTATTGAGCATGGTGGAATTGATGAAAAAACTTTGATTGATACTCCTGAGTTTGTCGAGCTTGGTGGAAGAAAGTTTAGGGATTGGAAAGTAGGGGGGCATGGGAAATCTGATATGATCAAGGCTATCAAAGAAAGCGTAGATGTGTATTTTTATATCCTTTCTCAAAAAGCAGGTGTAGAAAATATTGCTGAAGTCCTCAAAAAAATGGGATTTGGAGAAAAAAGTGGAGTGGATCTACCTGCAGAATCAGGAGGGATTTTGCCCACCCCAGAGTGGAAAATGCGACAATCTGGACAGCAGTGGTTTGTAGGAGATACGATCAATATCTCTATTGGTCAGGGGGCATTTCTTGCAACACCTATTCAAATCGCACGCTACACTGCACTTCTAGCAAGCGGATTGCTTCCAACTCCTCATTTTGCTACAAAAATAGGAGAAAAGATTTTGCAATACCCAAGTCTTGATATTCTAACCCCCCTACAAAAAAGCAAGCTTCCAGCAATCGCACAAGGGATGTATCAAGTTTGCAACGATCCAGATGGAGGAACTGCATATCGCTATGTGAGAGGATCAAAAGTCAAACTTGCCTGCAAAACCGGAACAGCACAAGTTGTGGGAATCCCTCAAGAAATCAAAAGAAGAGTCAAAGAGGAAGATATGGCATACTTTCATCGTTCACATGGTTGGATCACAGCTTTTCTCCCTTACAAAAATCCAAAATATGCAATTACAATTTTGGTCGAGCATGGTGGGGGAAGTCGATCTGCTAGTCCAATCCTAGTCAATATCGTCAATGAAATGTATGACTTGGGCTATTTCAACAAGGAGAAGAAAAATGATTGATGGCAAAACTCTATTAGTCACAGGTGGCACAGGAAGCTTTGGAAAAGCGTTTATTTCAAAGGTTCTCAAAGACTACAATCCAAAAAAAATCATCGTTTATAGTCGTGATGAGCTAAAACAATATGAAATGGCTCAAACTTTTAGCGATAAGAGAATGCGATTTTTTATCGGAGATGTTAGAGATGAGAGTAGGCTTAGAAGTGCGATGGAGGGAGTGGATATCTGTATCCATGCCGCAGCACTCAAGCATGTTCCAATCGCAGAATACAATCCAATTGAATGTATCAAAACCAATATCCACGGAGCAATGAATGTCATTGACTCAGCCCTCTATCACGGAGTAGAGCATATTGTCGCACTCAGCACAGATAAGGCTGCAAGTCCTATCAATCTCTATGGAGCAACAAAGCTTTGTTCTGACAAGCTTTTTGTAAGTGCAAACAACATCAAAGGAAGCAAAAAATCAAAATTTTGTGTCGTAAGATATGGCAATGTTGTGGGTTCAAGAGGAAGCGTAGTGCCATTTTTCAAACATCTTATAGAGAGTGGAGCAAGTGAGCTTCCTATCACTGATGAGAGAATGACGAGATTTTGGATCACTTTGGAGGGGGGAGTGGAGTTTGTGCTAAAAAATATGGAGCGAATGCATGGTGGAGAGATTTTCATCCCTAAGATTCCAAGTATGAAGATCACTGATCTTGCTCACGCTCTAGCTCCAAATCTCCCCATAAAAATCATCGGAATCCGTCCAGGAGAAAAGCTCCATGAAGTGATGATCCCCAAAGATGAGAGTCATCTAGCCATTGAGTTTGAAGACTTTTTTATCCTAGAGCCAACAATCAATTTTCAAACTCCTATCAACTACCTCTGCACCGCACTGGGGGAGAAGGGGGAGAGAGTGGAGAGTGGGTTTGAATACAGCAGTGATAGCAACAAAGAGTGGCTAGATGATCAAAAACTTCTAGAGATGATGCGATGAATACACTCCTAGAGGAAAAAAACATTCTCCTATGCGTGAGCGGAGGAATAGCAGGATATAAGAGTTTAGAGCTTGTAAGATTTTTTAAAAAGCGGGGAGCAAAAGTTAGGGTTGTGATGAGTAAAGAAGCGGAGCGATTTGTAGGAGCATTGAGCTTTGAGGCACTAAGTAATGAAGTGGTGCTAAAAGAGGGGGGCGAGAGCTGGGCTGGCAATGGAGCCAATCATATTAGCTACTCTACTTGGGCTGATGTATGTGTGATTGCTCCATGCACGATCAATACACTCTGTAAGTTTGCTTATGGGATTGCAGATAATCTCTTGCTTAGCACGCTTTTGGCTTGTTCTTGCCCTATACTTATTGCCCCAAGTGCCAATACTGCAATGTATCTCTCTCCTCAAGCACAAGAAGCGATGAGAAAGCTAGAGAGTAGGGGGGTTAGACTCATTTCTGCACGAGAGGATCTACTTGCTTGCGGAGTTGAGGGAGTGGGAGCAATGGCAGAGATTGAAGAGATTGGCTATGAGGTGGCAAGAGTCTTGCTCACACAGAGCTTTTGGAGTGGAAAAGAAGTCGTGCTAAGTGGTGGAGGAAGTAGTGAGAATATCGATGAAGTGCGATGTATTGGCAATCATTCTAGCGGTTTGCAAGCCAGCTATCTAGCTCTAGCACTTTATCTAAGGGGAGCAAATGTTACACTTGTCGCCTCCAAAACTCCTCTAAAGCTTCCAAGCTCTATCATCTTAAAGAATGCTACAAGCACACAAGATTTCTACACTCAAATCCGTCAAAGTACCAAGGAGGGGGGATATTATTTTGGAGTAGGGGCTTTGAGTGATTTCAAACCAAAAGTAGAACTAGAGGGTAAGGTGAAAAAAACTCAAGGCTTGAGTGTGGAGTTTGTCCCTACAATTGATGTTCTTGCCTCTCTCAAACTCCCATCACTGACAAAAATTGGATTCAAAGCCGAAAAAGATCCCAATAAAGCCAGAGGATATGCAAGAGCAATGCTCAAAGAGAAGGGATGTAAATATGTGTGTCTCAATATTCTCACAGAAAACAATGCCTTTGGATCAAGTCAAAACTCATTTTTACTCCTAAGCCAAGACAAGGAAAGAGAGTTGCCACTGCAGGATAAATTCTCGCTAAGTTTTGCACTTCTAGAGATGATTGCTAATGATTGAGAGATTGCTTGAGATTCAAAAACTCAATCTTGCAAGTAAGATTGCCAAAGATAATATTTTCAATTCCACTCTTCCTATAAGAGTGAAAGTCTTAGCAAAAAAAGGAGGGATGAAATATTTTCTTCAAGTAGGGGCTAGAATGCTTGAAACAAGAAGTCAGAGGGAGCTAGAAGTAGGAGCAAAATACTTTGCAATGATGAAAGGTGGCAAAGCAGGAAATATCATCCTCTCCTCCCTTACTCCTGAGCCAAAAGTGAGCAAATCCCCGCTTTCACTTGATTTTTTGGAAAGCAAAGAGCTTTTGAGCAAAAATACTTTCAAAGAAATAGCAGAGTTTGCCAGCGAGCAACTTGCTCACTCAAAAAACAAGGAAGAGTTTTTGCAATGGGCGTTTGTGCTAAGTGGTTTGCAAAAAGGGGTGCTAAGTCTAAACATCCAAGAAGAAGAAAAGAAACATTACACTCAGATAAAAAAACGCAAAAATTCTCTTGAGTTTTATGCTCTCTTCTCTCATCTTGGCTCTATTAGCGGTCTAATCACTCCTAGCACTCTAGACTTAAGTGTGATGTATCCCTCTGTGGCAAAGTTTTTGAGTGAAAACCTTGAGGGGATGAAGTGGAAGGGGGAAGTAAGGATCAAAGTCTCCAATGGAGAGATCGAACCATTATTTTTTTTGCAAGAGCAGCTGCTCAATCTCAGTATCTAAGGAATCTTATGGCAAATACTCTAACTCATCTCGCAATTATTATGGATGGAAATGGTCGATGGGCTACCAATCAGGGCAAGAAGAGGGTAGAGGGGCACAAAAGAGGGGCAAAAGTTGTCGATGAAATTACACAGTGGTGCGTGAAAGAAGAGATAAGCACTCTCACGCTTTATGCATTCTCAACAGAAAACTGGAAACGCCCTAAGTATGAAGTAGAGTTTTTGATGAAAATGCTAAAAGACTATCTAGAGAGTGAGCTGGAGAAATATCAAAGACACAATATTCGCTTTTTTGCCATAGGAGATATGAGTGCTTTCTCCACTCCACTTAAAGAGAGGATACTCTATACTCAAGAAGCCACACAGCACAACACAGGGCTAAATCAAGTCTTGGCTCTAAACTATGGAGCCAGAAATGAGCTTAGCCGAGCAGTAATGCAGATAGCCAAAGAACTAGAGGGCAAAAATGCACAAGAGATTGAGGAGATGATCAGCTCACATCTTGATACATCTAGGTTTAGTGATGTAGATTTACTTATAAGAACTGGGGGTGAGAGCAGGGTGTCCAACTTTTTGCTCTGGCAGATCTCTTATGCAGAACTTGCTTTTACTCCTACACTTTGGCCTGACTTTACTCCAAAAGAACTAGAAGATATGATTAAGGAATACAAAAATAGAAACAGAAGATTTGGCGGAGTGTGATTCTCTGCTGATTTTAAACTCACTAATACAAAAAACAATGATTTTTTTGAAAATTTTTTTTGAGAAACTTATGAAAAGATTATTTTCTTTAATCTAAATATTTTATATTTCC
>DXDJ01000001.1 GCA_019115525.1 Candidatus Helicobacter avistercoris
GAAGTTTTCATTTCTTCTCCTTGTAACTATGAATTTAAATTTCAAGAATTCTAACATAAATTAAAAGTAAATGAACTAGAATCTGAATATTTCAGTGGGGGGGGGGGGGAATAAAATACCAAAATAAGGGAGTTTAAAGCATTAAATATTTTTCTGCAATCAAAAATAAATGCTCATTGACTTTTCAAATCTTTAAAAATTAAATTACTTTTGATAGAAACAAATTTTGATTTTTAGGAAGCTCTTTTTGAATACTGATATTTATATTGAAGAAAAAGCTTATTTGTATTATATGGATTGTTTTGGGAAGAGAATTTTTGAATTTATAAAATCTTAACTTCATACTAAAGATCTTTAATATTTTTGGAGAGGGGAGTAAAAGATGGGTTTGGGGGTGATTTGAAGGCTTTTTGATTTTTGTAGATTGGATTCTCTTAGTCCAAAAATCAATCTAGCTTTTCAAATCTTTGTATAATTCCTCCTTATTTTCACTTCTAGGAATCCTATGCCATTATCCAACCTCAACCCAGAACAAAAGCAAGCCGCCACTGCTCCGCTTGGGCATAATCTCATCATCGCTTCAGCAGGAACAGGCAAAACCTCCACGATTGTAGGGAGGATCGCATATCTTCTTTCTCAAGGAATCCAGCCTAGCCAAATCTTACTCCTCACTTTTACCAACAAAGCAAGCAATGAGATGATTGAGCGAGTGGGGAAGTTTTTTGGCAAAGAGGTGGCTGAGAAAATTGAGGCAGGGACATTCCACTCTGTGGCATATCGCTATCTCAAAGAGCATTTTTCTGTCCTTCTCAAACAACCCAGAGAATTAAAAATCCTTTTTAAAAGTATCTATGAGCGACGCACTTTTTTAGAAAAAGATCCCGCCCCTTACTCCTCACAATATCTTTATGATTTCTATTCGCTTTTTCTTAATTCTTCAAGAAGTGAAAGTCTTGAGAAATATTTAGAAAAAAAGGCTCCAGCACAGCTAAAGTTTCTACCTATTTATGAGGGGATATTTGAGGAGTTTAATACCCTCAAGAGAGAATATCACTATGTGGATTACAACGATTTGCTCCTTCTTTATCAAGAGGCGATGGAAAAGCTCACTAGAGATTCTTCTTGTCCTTATGCAGAGATCCTTTGTGATGAATATCAAGATACCAACCCCCTCCAAGAATCTATCCTTCACGCCTTGCGTCCTCAAAGCCTTTTTTGTGTGGGAGATTATGATCAAAGCATTTATGCTTTCAATGGGGCAGATATCTCAATTATTGCAAATTTCACTCAAACCTACCCTCACGCACAGGTTTTTACACTTGTAAAAAATTATCGCTCAACATCTGCCATTCTTGATCTTGCAAATCGCGTTATAAGCAAAAATGAAAGAATCTATCCAAAAAGTTTGGAGGTCTTCAAGCTCAATGAAGCCCAAGAGCCAAAGCTTCTAGAATACAATGAACTTTTTGAACAATACCTTGGCATTGCTCAAAAAATTTCAATGAGTCGTTGTAGGCATGAGGATATTGCAATCATCTTTCGTAACAATTCCAGTGCCGATGGGATTGAGGCTAGTCTTAGGGAGCTAGGAATAAGCTCAAAGCGTAAGGGTGGGAATAGTTTTTTTGATAGCAAGGAAATTGCCCTCTTGCTTGATTTGCTCTCTTGCTTTTTTAACCCCAAAGATATGATGGCATACATTCACGCTCTAAGCTATGGAAGAGGGATAGGCAACTCAATTGCAAAAGATATCTATGAGGGGCTTGCAACCTTAGGAGATGGAAATATTTTGCAAGGCTTGCTTTTCCCCAATGACAAATCTCCTTATACCCCCAAAGCCAAACAAACTCAAGCTGGACTTTTTGATGATCTTTTTATGCTAGAAAATCGTGCAAGATTTGATCACACTCTTAGTGATGGCTTTCGCTCTCATCCTATTTTGGAGCATCCAAAGCTCAATGCCGATGGGGCAAGATTCCTCAATGAGTTCTACACTCTTATAGAAAAGACAAAAATGCTCAAAAATCCAACAGAGCTTATCTCAGCCATAAGCTCAAGTGCGTTTTTCAAAGATGTTATGCAAACCCTAGCCAAAGAGCGATCCAAAAACAAAGATGGAAGTTTTGATGAAAATCGCAAAAACGAGGCTCTAGAGAGAATCCACCGCAAGATAGAGCTTCTAAAAAATCTTAGCACTCACTATGATGGGTTGGGAAAATTTCTCAATGCGATGATTCTAGGGGGAGCAGAAGCTAGCGAGGGCAGTGGGGTCAATCTTCTCTCCATCCATGCGAGCAAGGGGCTGGAGTTTGAGGAAGTGTATGTCATAGATCTTATGGATGGAAGATTTCCCAACACCAAACTTATGAGCAAGGGAGGAAGTCTCGAAGAGGAGAGAAGACTATTTTATGTCGCGGTTACAAGGGCAAAAGAGAGGTTGTATCTTAGCTATGCTAAAAAAGATGCGATAAAAGAAATCGACTATACTCCCTCACTCTTTCTCTATGAAGCCGGAATGATCAAAAAACCTCAAGAACAAAAGAACTAAAGATTTACAATTTTCTTCCTCAAGCTAGAAGTTTTTGCGTATAATTACGCTTTTTTGGTCGCGTAGCTCAGTTGGTAGAGCACTACCTTGACATGGTAGTGGTCGTTGGTTCGAGTCCAATCGTGGCCACCATTTCTTCACAATCTTTCTTAAAACAGCGATTTTCGGCTTTTTTCGCCTCAAAACCCTCTCAAAATTACCGAAAATCATGAAAAAATGCGAAAAAAACTGCGTAGAATTTACACAGAAACTTACCAAATTACAAATAGACTAAATCTTGGTAATCAATGCAATTATAACACCGATTGCTTGGGAGCTACATAGATTCTTATGCGTTGGTAAAATCAGAAGAAAAATGGCAAAATTTGGAGTTTTTTGCTCCAAATTTTGCCAAAGTTCTATGCAATGTACTTGATTGAGGATTGATATCTTTGTTACTGGAGAATTGGGCAAGGCTTTTACCCAGCTCTAAACACCCATCTGTTGGGACTTCTAAGGAATTGGGTAAAATTCCCCTATGCTCGCCAATTTTGCTTCTACTTTTCTACTTCTCCACTCTTGTCACAAACATCCTCTGCTTCTTTTTTTCAAGAGTAGAAAAATAGAAAAGATCTTGGACTCCTACTACCCAATTTACCCAATTAGCTTCTATAAGCACAGCAGAGGGAGATGTAGGTTGGGTAATGGGTCTGCCCAGTTTTACCCAATCTTAAGCTTCCCATTCTCACCTTTGCTTGTGAAGCAATCCTGATAGTGGCTAGCCGTAATTTGCAAGATTTTGCAGACTGCATTGTGTTCACCTCTTCTAAAATCTAGCTCTGAACTTACCCCATCCAAATACTCTTGCACCTTTTTGTTGAGCAACTCATAAATTTTGGTCTGTTTTTCCTCTAGCAATCCCAAGATCTCGTCATTGAGTACCCTGCACAAAGAATCAAGATCTCTGTTTTGCAAGGCTTTAACATACTCGCCTTTAGAGACAGAAGTCTTACTTCCCTTGGTGAGCGTGAGATAGTCTTGTGGGCGATAGAAAGACTTTGCCACAAAGCGTGAGCAATCCATGATTCCATCCTTATCCTCATTACTCAAGGTATTGAATACTCGCAAGAGATACTTTCTGAGATTTGACACTGCTTCAGTGCTGCTCATAAGCCACTCTCTGTCTTTGGCACTCAACAGTTCAATCAGAGTCTTTGCCTCCAAGTTGTAGGAAAGAAAGATAGAGTTGTTCAGTGAGGTATCATTAGAGTAGTAAATCTTGCCAATGGTTCCCTCATCGTAATTTGCGCTCACATAGCAGTAGATGTGTGGAGGATTTATCACTTTTGTGCTCTGCATCTTCTTTGGAATGCTTGTCCCCATCGGAGATTGCACTTCTTTGAGGAACTCAAAATCAGTCCTACTCATGCCATGTTCATCATAAGAAAGGCTCACGCTTCTCTCTGTGATGCTTCCAGCATACATGATTTGTCCATTGTATGAGTTCACTTCAGGATACTTGCCCACAAAATCAGTGATTGTTCTTGCGGGATTGGACATGTAGATTTTGGTGATAAGCTCCACAAAGCTTGATTTTCCTGTTCCTCTTTGAGTGGAAAGCAGGATATCAAATGACTTGAGTTTGCTTCTACCATCCATACCTTCACCAAGGCAATACCTTCCAAATCTAAACGCCTCTTTCATAATCGCCAATTCGACATTCAGACCATAGATGTTCTCAAACAAAATCCTTGTCCGATGATCAAGCTCCACGCTATCAAAGCAACTTCTGTCATTGATCCACTCTCTTCTCTCTGGGATCCTAGCAATCTCATTGAGTGTGGGATTGAAGGTGATTTCAGAGCCATTGCATGAGAGGATCTTATGGAAACCAAGTTCTGAGGGCTTAACTCCTAAAGCATTTCCAATAAAAGCTGTGCTTTGATGCTCCCAAGTATCAAACACGCCACTATTCTCTTGGGTTTCCTCAATGACAAAGTACTGCTTTGTACTGGTGTTACAGCAAACATAAATCTCTCTAAGAGCAAGCAAGTCTTCTTTTGTTTTCTCTTCTTTGAGTGGGACAATCACCTTGCTCTCAAATTCCTTTGCGAGACTTCCAGCTGGAAAGCAAACTCCATTGTGAAGCTGGGCATAACAGCTCAAAAACTCTTCAAATTCCTCACGACCGAAGGCATAAGGGTTTTGCAAGAGCTTGTAAGCCATCCTCACTCCATCATTGCAACCATCATTGTTGTGGGATTCAATCTTGATCTCAAGTTTATCCATAAGCCATGAGAGGAACTCTTTCATGCTCTTGTTTAGCTCATTGAACTTCTTGGCGTTCTTTCTGTGTATCTCATCCTCTACATTTTCCGCATCTTTGATGCCATATTGTCTTGAGGCAATTGTTTTTGTGTTGCTCTCCTTTTGGTGGATAGCTGTTGCACTCAAGGCTTCAAAAAACTCCTCTATTTCTTGGCTGATATCCCAAGGCTTGAAGAGATTTTCCATGTTGTCGAGGGTATAGTATGTGTTCTCCTCGTCATTGGTGAGAGCATAATCGCAGTGCTTGTTCTTTAGATGCAAGATTTCACAAATGCAGTCTTTCTGCTTGTTTCCCAAGCTCCACTGTTGCTCCAAAATCGTGTAGTCCTTTGCAAAATCTGGGATGTGTGCCTTATCCAATCGCAGATATAGCTTCATGCCGTACGGGCTTTGGCTATAAGCTACGCCCATCTCCTTTAGCTTCTGCACTGCCTTTTGGAAGTCACTCTCAAATCTATCTTCCCAAACAGGGAAGTCAATGTCGAATATTGTCAATCCGCAATTCTCGTAAGCCTTGCTCGGATTGAGAATGGTGTATTTTGCATTCTCGTCGTAATCTTTGCTAGCTTGGTATTGTCTTTTTCCAGCTTTGTCTTCTGCATTTTTGTAGCTGTTTGCACTTGAGCAGATATTTTCTGCCAAAATTCCAGCCTCATTGAGTAGATTTATCAAATTTCCATAATTTTTAATTTTATTCATATAGTTTCCTTTAAAATTTTTTTGGATTTTGCACACAGAATTTCAAAATTTAAAAATCTATGGCTCAATAAAAATGTTTCAAATCGGTAAAAACTCAATATATATTGAAAAAAATCTTATCTTATTTGCTTAATACATACATTTTATATATGGGATTTGCTCTCTCAACACCAAAACACCCCATCAAAATTTCCTAGATTTTCCTGCAACCC
>DXDJ01000018.1 GCA_019115525.1 Candidatus Helicobacter avistercoris
AGATATGGCAACAGGACAAATCAAAGATATTCATCAAGCAGCTATTGCTATTGGCAAGGCTGAGACAAGTATGAAAGTCATGCTTGAGGTGCGAAACAAAGCAATCAGTGCTTACAAAGAAATCCTAAGAACGCAGGTCTAATGTCATCGCTTAGACCCCCTCTCTCTAGCTACCAGCGAGGTTTGAGCTTTTTTCTTTTTATGGTGATTATCCTTTTTTTTGCCATTGTTTTCTTTTTGGCTATTTACTTCACAATCTCTGAAGAAAAACGCAATCTCTCTTTGATCGCAAACAAAACAGATTTTAAACTACGAGGAACGATTTATAGCAGTGATGGCTTCTCTCTAGCTTCTAGTGAAAAGCTCTACAAAGTGAGTATCATCCCACAAAACATCTCTCCTGAGAAAAAAGAGCTTTTTGTCAATCTCTTTTCAATTTATAGCGATATTCCCAAAGCAATCATAGAAGAAAAGCTCAAAAACAAAGGCTACACCACCCTCTCCTACCACATCACGCCAACCCAAGCTAGCAATCTGCGAAGCCTAAACAACAAACTCAATACCTATCAAGTTTTTCAAGAATTTGAAGAAAATGGCAAGGTCTATCAAAAAATGGGAATCTCTATTGAAGTGAGTGGATATAGCCGTCAATACCCCTATGAGATGATGATGGAGCCATTGGTAGGCTATACTCAAAAGATTCATCAAGAAAAGATCACAAGGGTGGAGGGAATCAAGGGGATTGAGAAATTTGCCCAGAACTATCTAAGTGGTAAGAATGATGGAGAGCTTGAGGGAAATCGTGACATCGGCTTTAATATCATCAGAAACAAAGATTCCAAGCAAATCCAAAAACAAGATGGTCTAGATATAGTCCTCACCATCCCCCTAAAGCTCCAAAAAAAGATTGAGGCGATTTTGGATGCACACAAACAACGCCTACAAGCAAAAGAAATCGTTGCTGGGGTTATGGAATCCTCAAGTGGGAAAATCCTCTCGCTTGCTACATCTAATCGCTTTGATCCCAAAAATATAAAAAAAGAAGACTACTCATCGCTCAATATCACAGCAACAGAAACTTCTTTTGAGCCTGGGAGTATTATCAAGCCTATTATCTATGCCATTTTGTTGCAAAAACACATGATCAACTCTCAAGAGAGTATCGATCTTAACAATGGGGTATATAAAATTGGACGACACACAATCCGTGATGATCATCCTCTAAAAAGTGCCACACCTCCTGAGATTCTAATAAAATCAAGCAATATTGGAATGATCAAACTCACTCAAGATCTAAGCTCGCAAGAGTTTTTGGATGCACTCAAGGAATATGGATTTGGCACGCAAACATTGATTGATTTGCCTTATGAGGGTAAGGGTGTGCTTCCTGATATTGCAAAGCTTCAGGGGAGTTATAAGGCTAGTGTTTCTTATGGTTATGGGTTTAGAGCAACTTTTGTTCAACTTCTAAGAGCCTATGCAACATTCAACAATGGTGGTAAGCTCATCACCCCCAGAACAATTGACTATCTCAAAAACTCTCAAGATGAGCATTACAAACTCAAGATCCCAGCTCCTTATCCAATCATCTCAGAGCAAACAAGTGAAGAGATGAAAAAATTGCTAGAAGAGATTGTCAAAAAAGGGACAGGGAAAAAAGCGGAAGTCAAAGGTGTAGTGATGGGAGGAAAGACTGGAACTGCAAGGATTTTTATCAATGGAAAATACACCAAACGCTACAATAGTTCATTCTTTGGGTTTGCAGATGATGATAAAAGAGCTTATACAATCGGCGTTGTAGTCTTAGATCCTGATGTACAAGAGGGATATTATGGAAGCCAAACAGCAGCACCAATTTTTAAAGAAATTATTCAGCTACTTTTGAAAGAAAATTATCTAAGCAAAGAAGAAAACCCCCAACCCCAAGAATAAGGGGGTTTATTTTGAGTTAAGAAGTCCCAATACTCCCACTGCGTGAGGAGTCATAGCACCACATTTGTTGCACACAGTATAAACCGCAGGAACCATTGGACCATTTGAAACAAGGCTTCCATCGATTCTGTTTTGCAATGTTACATTGCTAAACCCTGGAGCAATTCCCATCTCACTTCCACCGCATACTGGACACTTAAGCTTTCCAGCTTTTTCTTTTACCTTGTCAAGAATCGCTTGCTCTGTGATTGAAATATCTGCCATAGCATTCTCCTTTTTGAAACTAAGAGATACAAACCTCTCGTAGTGGTATTATAAGAAAAAAGAATCAAACAATTAGATATTTTGCAGATTTTTAAGAGCGGTTTTGATCAAAACTGCCACCTCTTCACTCTCTATACCTTTTAGAGCATTTTGGATTTCGCTCTTTTTAAACCCTAGTCCCTCAAGTGCCAATATCGCTTCATCTTTTGCCTTTTGTGCCAAATCACTCTGCATACTTGAAAAATCAAAAAATCCTGCCAAATCCACCATAATTTTGCTTGCACCCTTAGCTCCAATGCCTGAAACTTTTTGAAGTGCAGAAATATTTTTTTGCTCAACAATTGAAGCAAAGGCTTGCGGAGAATATGTAGAGAGAATTGCCATAGCGACTTTTGGCCCTACTCCGTTGATTTTGATTAGTCTCTCAAAGATTTTTTGCTCTTCTTTTTTTAAAAATCCAAAAAGCAGATAAGCATCCTCACGAATGATTTCTGTGATGAAAAACTTAACCTCATCACCAACTTTCAAATCAAGAGAAGTTAGCAGTGAGGTATGAATCCCATAAATCACCCCATGGACATCTAGCTCAATCTCCCCCATAGAGTTTTGCTCAATCTTGCCTTTGAGTCCTGCAATCATTTCTATATCCTTTCTTTGAGTAATTTATGATAGTTTTTATCGACATAAACATTGACTTTCTCACCATCCTCTACATTTACCACTTCTCGCTTATCTGCCAACGCATCGATAAATTCAACCTGATTTTGTTGCACCCATGCTCCATTGCACTCTACTCTACCCTCTAGGCTTATCTTTGAGATAGGCTCAATCTCTTTTAGAATCTCGCTAGATTGATCTTGATATGCATGGATTTTGTATTTGATTTTTTTAAGTCTTTTGCACATTCCCATATATTCTCCTATCGTGCTAAGGATGTAGGGTTGGGTATGAACCCCACTTTGCATATTTTTGTTGAAAATTACCCTAAAGCGATCAACTGCGGGCTTCATCTTTCTGACTTGGATCAATTCTTGTTTATAAATCTTACTTAAACGATCTATCGCATCTAGGTATTTTGCATGCTTTTTTTTGATCCTTGCAATCTCTTCACGAAAATCCAAAAATGCAGAACTATCAATACAAAAATAATTTCCCCCACCTTTCATTTCTTGAATTGTAATTTTTGAGGAAACATAAATCTTGTTGTTAGCATGTAAAAGTTTTACAGAAATATTACGCCCTCTTACCTCAGCCCCCACCATTTCTTCAAACTCACCCTCTGCACAATCCACATTCCCCCCCTCACACATTTTTACATTTACTTCTTCTGCTTTAAGCACTCCTCTTAAAATCCCTATATCTGCTTTTTTTGCAAAAATTTCCACATTCTGATGAGTAAAGCCATTGATATTACACTCCTCAGAGCGGATGATCACCCCTTGATCTACCCCTCCTACAATGCTAATTTTTTTTGCCTCGATAATAATCCCTGCTCCTATGGCATCTTTTTCTGGCATTGAGGCTTTGACATTGATTTCTATCCCACACTCAAGTCCCCCTAGAAGATTCCCCATATTGCGATTGTTAATTTCCTCAAAATTGGTTTCTTTAACAAGAATAAGCCCACTGCTATTAAGCCCCACAAATCCCTCTTTGTTCCCCAAATAAAGCACATAATCGCCCAAATCTTCCAAAATAAAATCATCACCTAATGCACTAAACTCAATGTCATGCAACTCTTTTCGCTCTATTTTGATATATTCGCCCTTTAGATTTCTTCCATCACTTCCATTTTTTGCTTTATACAATCTCCCCACTTCCATACCACTTTTGACTGCATAGGAAGAATTTTCTACGCTTGTTTTTCTTATATATTCCCACTCTTCTTTGAGTGTGAAGAAAAAGTGTCCCTCAACATTGGGGCAATAAAACTTACTTTTTTCAAGCAAGATTTTTTTTCTTCCTCCGATGGTTTTTTGAGCATTTGAAAGTTTGGTTTTGAAATCCTCTACATCAAAATTAAGTGAAAAATCTTGAAAAATCACTCCACAAATCGCTTTTTTTCTGTCAATTTCTTTTTTGACTTCTGCAAGATTCTCTAGCAACCACTCTTCTTCATCTGAAGGATAAACAAAATACAATTCGCTATCTTCTGCCTCTAGCTGGACATCAAAATGCTCGATGTGTTTTTTCTCCCTTTTTTTTATCACCAAATCATAAGCTTGTGTGACAAAATACTGATTGTCCTCATATCCTCTAGAACAAAAAAAATCCCTTGCCTTTGCCTCATTTAGCTCCTGTCTAATCCCATTTGGCTCTTCGCTCAAAAAGGTGCTAACCCCAACAACATCAAAACATAGATTTTTAGAATCTGTCTTTAGGATAATGGATGCTTTTTCCAACTCGTGAAAGAGATCAAAACACTTACTTACTTTGATTTCATTGTTCATTTTTGCTCAAACTTCCTTATCGAGAATAGGTAAAATTTGAATTTTACCCCATAATGGAGTTTTGAATTGTTAAAAAAGGCGTTTTTGACCAACAGCAGTGGGATTTTACTCTCGCGTATCTTTGGCTTTTTACGAGATATGTGTATGGCTTCAATCTTAGGTGCTGGAGTTTTTAGTGATATTTTTTTTATTGCATTTAAGCTTCCCAATCTCTTTAGAAGAGTCTTTGGAGAGGGAGCTTTTACCCAAAGTTTCTTGCCTAGTTTTATTTATGCCAAGAACAAGGGGGTTTTTGCTTTGAGTGTTGGGGGGATTTTTGTGAGTGTTTTGCTTGGATTAAGCCTGCTTGTTTGCTTCTTCTCTCCATTTCTTACAAAGCTTCTAGCTTTTGGTTTTCCCCCTGATGTCATCGCCCTAGCTTCGCCAATTGTAAGGATTTGTTTTTGGTATTTGCTTTTGGTATTCATCGTTACTTTCTTTGGAACGCTTCTACAATACAAAAATGTATTTTGGGTGAGTGCATACAATACTGCCTTGCTCAATGTCTGTATGATCCTTGCTTTGCTGAGTGCAAAAGATCAGGACAAGCTAGAAATCGTCTATGCCTTAAGTTATGGCGTGCTTTGCGGAGGAATTGCTCAGATTGTTTTGCATTTCTACCCTCTTTATCGCTATGGATTTTTCAAGCTCTTCTATCACGCCTTCTTTGCCCTCCCCTCTTTTTATGCCAATATGCACAAACACGCCCAGAGATTCAAAAAAGATCTCAAATCATTTTTCGCTCAATTCTTCCCAGCACTTCTGGGAAGCTCCACAGCTCAGCTTATCGCTTTTATTGAAACCTTTATTGCCTCATTTTTGAGTTTTGGGAGCATTTCTTATCTGTATTATGCAAACCGCATTTTTCAACTCCCCTTAGCACTCTTTGCTATTGCGACTTCTACTGCACTCTTTCCTATGGTTGCCAAAGCGATCAAAAATTCTCAACAAGATGTCGCACTCAAAAAAATGTCCGAGGCTTTTTGGTTTTTGTCTTTAACGCTTTGTTTTTGTGTTGTTGGAGGGATTATCCTCAAAGATGAGATCATTTCTTTGCTTTATCAAAGAGGATCTTTTGGGATAGAGGATACGCTTAAGACTGCAAATGTTTTTGCCCTATACCTTCTAGGCTTGCTCCCCTTTGGTATAAGCAAAATCCTTTCTTTGTGGCTTTATTCTCATAAACTTCAAGGAAAAAGTGCAAAATACTCTCTTATCTCTCTGCTTTGCGGCACATTGCTTTCTTTGATTCTTATTGCTCCTTATGGTGTGCTAGGGATTGCATTTTCTAGCTCATTTGCAGGTTCTGTTCTATTTTTTCTCAATGCTAAAGCAATGGGGAGAAAAAACTTTTTTTGTATAATCGCAAACAAAAAGTGGGCTTTGATCACCCTATTTGCCCTCCCTCTTGAAGCCTTGCTTGTCTATGGCTTTAAAATCTTAATTCAAGGATATCTATGAAAACTCTAACTCTTTTTGATAGTGTCAAAAAGCAAAAACTCCCATTTATCCCAATTCAAGAAAACAAAGTCAAGCTCTATGTATGCGGTCCTACTGTCTATGATGACTCACATCTTGGACACGCACGAAGTGCGATTGCTTTTGATTTGCTTCATCGCACACTTTTAGCCCTTGGCTATGAAGTAGAATATGCAAGAAACTTTACAGATATTGATGACAAAATCATCAAAAAATCTCACCAAACCCATCAATCTCTTGAGGAAATCACCTCTTATTACATCTCCTCTTATCTTCAAGATATGAAAGTACTCAATATCCTTCCCCCAACCCTAGAACCCAAAGCCACTCAAAACCTTGAGGCAATGGTTGAAATGATAGAAACCCTATTGCAAAAAAACATCGCATACAAAAATAATGCAGGAGATGTTTATCTTGATAGTAGTCAAGATAAACAATACGGCTCTCTCTCACATCGTGGAGAAGAGCTTGAAACCCAAAGTCGCCTAGAAAATGATGGAGAGAAAAAAAACCCCAGAGATTTTGCTCTCTGGAAAGCCTATAAGGGAGAAGAAGATATAGGATATGAAACTTCACTGGGAAAAGGCAGACCTGGATGGCATATTGAGTGTTCAGCCATGATTGAAAAACATCTTGCTTACAAAAATGAGCAATATGCTATTGACATTCATGGAGGAGGGGCTGACTTACTTTTCCCTCACCATGAAAATGAAGCTTCTCAAACTCGCTGTGCTACTTCAAGAGAACTAGCAAAATATTGGATTCACAATGGGTTTGTTACAGTCAATGGAGAAAAAATGAGCAAAAGCCTTGGAAATAGTTTTTTTCTCAAAGATGTATTAGCCCACTATCACGGAGAGATTATTAGAAATTATCTGCTTGGCACTCACTATCGAGCTAATTTTGATTTTGGGGAAACTGATTTGCTCACAAGCAAAAAACGCCTTGATAAACTCTATCGTCTAAAAAAACGCCTCAAAGCTACTTCTGACACTTCAAATTCTCCGCTAAGAGATTTACTCCTTGAGGCGTTGAGTGAGGATCTTAATATCTCTCTAGCTCTAAGCCATTTGGAAAATTTTTTCAAAGAAAGCAATGAGGCTTTGGATAAATCTCCAAAAGATAAATCTCTGCATCACACTATTGCCTCATCCCTTTTGGCTATCTCTGAGATCTTAGGACTTGGAGAGCTTGAAGCGAGCGAGTATTTTCAGCTTGGTGTATCAAGTGAAGAAAAACAAGAGATTGAAGCAATGATTGCACAAAGAAATGAAGCTAAGAGCAACAAAGACTATGCCATGGCTGATCATCTCCGCAATATCTTGCAAGAGAGAGGGATTGTCCTACTTGATACTCCTCAAGGCACATTTTGGGAGAAGAATTAAGGAGCTAGAACAAAGCTCCTTGAACCATTGCTTGAGTGAAAGATGGTTTTATCAAATCGTTTTGCATAGTATTTTAACAACATTTTTTGCACAGAAGCTTGGATACTCCCCTCAAACCATGCATTATTGCTAATAACTGCAAAATACTTAGGGGCATCTTTATAAGCTTCTTGGCTTGTCCCCTCATAACACACCAAGACTCTTAGCTTCTCTCCCATTATTTCCACATCACTAAAATCTTTTCCTTCAAGCATTTTAGGAGATTCTCCTAAGAAGAAGCGATGTAATTTCTTAGATAAAAAATCTGGAAGCGGGATCTTCTCTCCAAATGGGGCAAGGATTTTTTTATCAGCGATACTCACTTTGGAATCTGAGAAAATATAAGCTGAGTTATACACCCCTCCATCTCCCTCACGCAGTGATCCAACAATCAAAACCACATCCTTGCTAAGCGTGTTTAAAATCCCCCAAAAATAGCTTTTTTCAATCTCAAAAGGAAAAGCGGTTTCTGGCAAAATAATGAGGTTTTTTCCACTCTCTATGGCTTTGTTGATTGAGGAAATTTGCTCTTTTGTGATTGTTTGTATATTTTGTCTTTGCCATTTGAAATCTTGAGAAAAATGACTTCCTAGGAGTGCATACTCAAAGGGGGTCTTCTCTCCTCTTTTTGCAAAAACTTCATAATCAATCGCACAAACCAACAAAGCAATCCCCACTATCTGTCTTCTATCTTGTTTTTGCAAAATCAGAGCGACACCTGCAACAATAAAAGCAATCTCATACTTTTGCACCCCAAAATAACTATAAGCAAAAAAACTATCCACAACTAGCCAGTCAAATCCAAAGGGGTGAATATAGCTTAAAATCAAAAGCCAAAATCCCCTCCAAAGATAAGAGGAAGAATATAAAGAAACTACAAAAAGAAGCATATAAATACATGCCACAACAACTGCAATAACTGGGATAAGCAGTGGAGCTCCAAAATACCTAAAAGAAAATCCAACCCAATAAAACCACAAAAGCCCAACAAAAAAACCAAACCATATTTTTTTTGAAGTTGGCACCAAAAAAAAGACAACAATACTGCCCAAAGCTAGAATTGTCATCAACCACTCATAAGGATCTTTTCCAAAAATCTCAAAAAAATGCACACAATAAATTGGAGCAACAAAGAGCAACGCATAAAACAGAGCTTTTAACACTTCTTCCTCACAAAAGAATTTATAAAAATCATAATATTATTGTAGAATTCCTCCAAAAGCAATACTTAATGTTTAATTCTACTTTTTTGCTAGGAGTTTGGGTTTGGTGGCAAGTTTTGGCTATCTTGATTTTTTATTTATGACAATTGTTATTTTTGTTTCGGTTATGGGATTTTTCAAAGGATTTGCAAAAGAACTTTGCGGATTTTTTGGGATCATTTTAGGGATGTTTTTTGCATCAAGATTTGCTTATGATGGGGGTGAGTGGTTTAGGAACAATGTTGTCAATATCGAGAACAAAACTTTTGATACGATTTTGGGGTTTTTGATCATTTATTTAATGATTTGGATTCTCTCTATCATCATAGGAAAACTTTTGGACAAGCTTTTTGAGAGCATGCTTCCCAAATACCTAAACAGACTTCTAGGTATGCTCTTTGGGGCTATTAAAAGTTTTTTAGCTATTGCAATTGTTCTTCATCTAGCCTTTAGACTTGAAATACTTCAAAGCCTCAAAGCTCATTGCTCATACAATTCTACATTTTACTCTACGATGGACAAAATCGCCTCGGCTATCATAAGCTCCAAACTCATCACAACAGCTCCCAAAAACGCACAAGAGGTCAAACAAGAAATCCAAAACCTCAAAGATGATGCGATACAAAAACTTCAAGAAGGTAGTCAAAAGCTTGTAGATAAAGCCAAACAAACAATTGAAGAAGTGGACAAAGATCCAGCTCAACCCAAATCACAAGAAGGACAATAATGTTTGACAATCAATACATCCAACAAAGAATCCAAAAAGGCAATTCACTCCGAGATCTAGGGATCAATCCCTACTCCAATGGACAAAGACGCACACTGAGTAATGCTGAGTTTATTGCTCGCTTTAGCAATCTCTCAAGCAAAGAAGAGCAAAGAGACGAGAGCGTAAGCGAGAGTATTGTAGGAAGAGTAAAGCTAGAGCGATGGATGGGCAAGGCTAGTTTTATCAAAGTAGAAGATGAAAGTGGGGTTTTGCAAGTTTATTTTTCAAAAAATGATTTAGCTGAGCATTTTGAAATCTTAAAAAAACATCTTGAAGTAGGCGATATCATCTATGCCACAGGATTCCCATTTTTGACAAAGACTGGCGAGTTAAGCCTGTATGCAAAAGAACTTCACATCATCACAAAGTCCATCGTGCCTTTACCTGAGAAATTTCATGGACTAAGCGATATTGAATTGCGTTATCGCCAACGCTATCTTGATCTGATTGTAAATTCTGATGTCAAAGAAACTTTCAAAACTCGTAGCAAAATCGTTTCAAATATTCGTAAATTCTTTGAAGCCAAAGGATTTTTGGAAGTAGAAACTCCTATGCTTCACCCAATCCCTGGAGGAGCAAATGCACGCCCCTTTATCACCCATCACAATGCCCTAGAAGTAGATCGTTATCTTAGAATCGCCCCTGAGCTTTATCTCAAACGCCTCGTTGTTGGAGGATTTGAAGCTGTATTTGAAATCAATCGAAACTTTAGAAATGAGGGGATGGATCACAGCCACAATCCTGAATTTACAATGATTGAGTTTTATTGGGCATACAAAACCTATGAGGATCTCATCAAACTTACTTGTGAGCTATTTGACTATCTTCTTAGCTCACTCTCTCTTCCTAAGCAAATCCCACATGGTGAAGATATGATTGACTTTGAAAAAATTAGCATTCTAAGCTACAAAGAAGCATTACACAAAATCGGTGGAATCCCTCAAGAAATCATCGATGACAAACAAAAGCTCTACTCCTATCTTCTAGAAAACAAAGTAGAAGTGCAAGAGAGTATGAACTATGGACAGCTCCAAAGTGAAGCTTTTGATGCTTTTGTCGAGGACAAACTAATCAATCCTACTTTCATCACTCGCTACCCCATAGAAATCAGTCCATTGGCAAGACGCAATGATGAAGATCCTATGATTGCAGATCGATTTGAGCTTTTCATCGGTGGAAAAGAGATTGCAAATGGATTTAGTGAGCTAAATGATCCACTTGATCAGCTTGAGAGATTCAAAGAGCAAGTTAAGGCTAAAGATGCAGGAGATGAAGAAGCTCAATATATGGATGAAGACTATGTCTGGGCTTTGGCTCATGGAATGCCACCCACAGCAGGACAAGGAATAGGAATCGATCGACTTGTAATGTTGCTTACAAACAACAAAATCATCAAAGATGTGATACTCTTCCCTGCAATGAAGCCAGTCAAAAATCGCTTCGAACCCATTGAGCAAAAGGAGGAAGAACAATGAGTTTTTATCTACAAGAGCAAGATAGAGAAATCTTTGATCTCATAGAAAAAGAGTTTGAGCGACAAAATACACACTTAGAGCTTATTGCAAGTGAAAACTTTACATTCCCAAGTGTAATGGAAGCCATGGGAAGTATTCTTACCAACAAATACGCAGAGGGCTATCCTCATAAGCGATATTATGGAGGATGTGAGTTTGTAGATGGGATTGAAGCCATTGCGATTGAAAGGGCAAAAAAACTCTTTAAATGCTCTTATGCCAATGTCCAACCCCACTCAGGAAGTCAAGCCAATGGTGCAGTCTTTAATGCACTTCTTAAGCCCTATGACAAGATTTTGGGAATGGATTTAAGCCATGGGGGGCATCTCACTCATGGTGCAAAAGTCAATGCTAGTGGAAAGATTTATCAAAGCTTTGGCTATGGTGTAGATCTTAATGGATGTATTGATTATGAAAAAGTGCGAGAAATGGCACACTATATCAAACCTCAGCTCATTATCTGTGGTTTTAGTGCCTATACAAAAAAACTAGACTTCCAAAAGTTTAGAGAAATTGCAGATGAAGTTGGGGCAATCTTAATGGGAGATATTGCTCATATAGCCGGACTTGTGGTTGCAGATGAATACCCCAATCCTTTCCCATATTGTGATGTTGTAACCACCACAACTCACAAAACCTTGCGAGGGCCACGAGGTGGAGTGATTTTGAGCAATAATGAAGAAATTGCAAGTAAAATCGATAAAGCAATTTTCCCAGGTATCCAAGGTGGTCCACTCATGCATGTCATCGCTGCCAAAGCTGTGGGATTCTTAGAAAACCTTAAGCCTGAGTGGAAAACTTATGCCAAACAAGTCAAGCTCAATATCAATGCAATGGCAGAGGTGCTAATGCAAAGAGGCTATAAGCTTGTAGGCAATGGGACAGAAAATCATCTTATCCTTATGGACTTTTTGAGTAAAAATTTCAGTGGAAAAGATGCAGATTTGGCTCTAGGAAGAGCAGGAATCACGGTCAATAAAAACACCGTCCCTGGTGAAACTCGAAGTCCATTCATCACAAGTGGGATCCGCCTAGGCTCTCCAGCTTTAAGTGCTAGAGGGATGAAAGAGCAGGAGTTTGTTTTTGTTGCAAACAAAATTGCTGATGTGCTTGATGAAATTGATAACCCAAAAGTTCAAGATAGGGTTTTTGAGGAAGTCAAAGCATTTAGCCAAAAATTTAAAATCTACAATCAACCTATCTACTAAGGAGAAAAAATGGAAAATAATCTTGAAGACATTTTAGTTGACAGCATCGAAACAAAGCCCTCAACAAAATCAAAAGCAAGAATGATCATCATTGCAATTGCAAGTATTGTTTTAATCGCTGTTTTAGGAATTCTTGCTTATGTTTTACTCAAAAAAGAAACACCCAAAAATCCAGAGTTTAACAATAGTGAGCTTGAAAAAATTGTTCCCACTCAGCCTCAACAAGACGAGTTTGACAAACTAATTGCTGAAATAAAGCACAAAGATACTCTTGTGCAACAAGCTCCAGTTTCTAATAAGATCCAACCTCAAGAGAGCACAACACCCAACAAAGAAGAGAAGAGTGTGATCCAGCAATCAGACACTTCAAAGATTCAAAAAAAAGAAGAGAAAAATACGCAAGAGGTTGCTCAAGCACCAAAGCCTATGCCAAAAGAAGAGAAGGTAGAGAAAGCTCCGATTGCTAAACCTGCTCCAAAAAAAGAAGAGCCAAAGAAGATTGTAGAGAAAAAAGAAACTAAACCTATCAAAGATAAAAAACCAGCACCTAGTGCTTCTAAGGCTTTTGAATCAGTCAAGACTGCAACAGCTCCAAAAGGTTTTTATCTTCAAGTAGGAGTTTTTGGTGGTAAGCCTCAAGATGCTTTCATCTCCAAGATTGCCCCCCTACAATACAAAACAGAAACAATCCAAAAAGGTGGAAAAGTGCTTACTCGCTATCTTGTAGGTCCGTATAAAACAAAAAATCAAGCAGAAAATATGATTTTTGATGTGATGCAAACTTTAGGGATTAAACCCATCGTTGTAGAAATCAAATAAACAAAAGAGAGATCTCCCTCTCTCGCCCCACTCAAAGCGTAATATTCTCTATCAAACTCACTTCATCTCCACATACAATGAGTGCATCAATACAATAATCAAACTCTAAAGAGTTTTTACAAAAATAAAAGCGAATGGTTTGATTGATTTTTTTGAGCTTTGATGGAGTAATTGAATCAATACGATAATATTTTTCACTCCCCTTGACCTCAATGAAATGTAAAACATTATCTTTGAGGGCAATAATATCAATCTCTCCAAATCTAGAGAAAAAGTTTCGCTCAATAATCTCAAAACCATTTTCTCTTAGATATTCACACCCCCTCTCTTCATATACTTTGCCTTTTTCTTTACTCATACACTCTAATTTTTCTAGGATTCCCCAAAACAAAGTCAAAGCTCAAGAGCTTGCAGAAAGCCTCATTAAGCTTCCTCTCTTCACACCGATGTGTGAGAATGACAATGATTGCACTTTGTGTTTTATCTTCCTGCAAAAGTTGGCTGATAGATACACCATTCTCTGCAAGAGTAGAAGTAAGCTTTGCCATCACACCAGATTGATGCAAGACTTCAATCTTGATATAAAACTGACAAGCAATCTCTCCTCTATCTTTGAGTTTAAAATGCTTATAAAAATCAAAAGAACCAAAAGCGGGGAAAGGATAAGAAGCACACTCTCTCAATCTTGCAATATTGACAATATCTGAAATCACAGCACTTGCTGTTGCATCTCCTCCAGCACCCAATCCGCAATAAAACATCTCCCCTACTCCATCACCTCTCACACTCAAAGCATTCTTAGCACCTCCAACACTTGAGAGCATACAATCATAAGGAACAAGAGCAGGATGAACACGCAATTCAACAAACTCATCTTCTTTGCGTGCGATTCCTAAGAGCTTGATTTTGTATCCCAATCTCTTTGCCATTGCAATATCATCAAGCTCTATCTCTTCAATCCCCTCAATCAAAACATCTTCCTCTTTTGCTTCAATCCCATAAGCAAGTTTGGCAAGAATTAAGAGCTTGTGTCCAGCATCACCTCCTTGTATATCAAGTGTTGGATCAGCCTCGGCATATCCAAGCTCTTGAGCTTGAGAGAGTGCCATAGAAAATGATTGATTTTTTTCTTCCATTTGCGTGAGAATAAAATTGCTTGTGCCATTCATAATCCCACTAAAGTCCAAAATCTCATTGCCCACCAAACTATCCCTAAAAGCTTCAATAATTGGGATTCCACCGCATACACTTGCCTCAAACCCAAAAGGCAGTCCTTTTGAGAGTTTGCATAGCTCCTGCATTTTTGAAGCTATCATTGCCTTATTTGCAGTTACAAAAGCTTTTTTGTGTGCAAAAACCTTTTTGGCAATCTCAAAGGGATAATCCACTCCACCAATCAGTTCGACCACCAAAGAAATACTCTTATCTTCCAAAACCTCTTGGAGACTCTCACTCAAAGGAAGATTGTGGCATTCATATTTTTTCTTATTCCTTACAACAACTTTGCCAATCTCAATCTCCACCCCACTTCTTTGTGCAATCAAATTTTTATGTTTGTTTAGGATCTGCACAACCGATAGTCCAACTGTTCCAAGCCCAATGATTGCGATTTTGTATTTATGCATTTTCATTCTCCAATTTTTTCAAAAACACTTTTAGATTTCTTCCTGCCTGTCTAATCCTTTTTGCATTCTCAATCAAAGCAATTCTTACATAACCCTCCCCATACTCACCAAACCCCACTCCAGGACTTAAGGCGATTTTTGCTTCTTGCAAAAGTCTTTTTGAAAATTCCAAACTCCCCATCTTTTGTGCAATTTTTGGAAGAGGAGCCCAGATAAACATACTTGCTTTTGGAGCTGGAAGCTCCCATCCTGCCTGAGAAAAACTCTCTCTTATCACCTCTATGCGATTTTTGTAGTTTTCTCTAATTTCTGCAACACACTTCTCATCTCCATTTAATGCACTTGTAGCTGCGACTTGCAAGGGAGTATAAAGCCCATAGTCCAACCAGCTTTTAATATCTTGCAAAGCTTTAATCATTTTTTGATTCCCTACAACAAAACCGATTCGCCATCCTGCCATATTGTAGCTTTTGCTAAGTGTATAAGTCTCCACTGCTACATCCTTGGCCCCCTCAATTTGCAAGATACTAGGTGTTTGATAACCATCAAAGCACAAATCTGCATAGGCAATATCGCTAATAATATAAAACCGCTCTTTTCTTGCCAAATCCACTAGTTTCTGATAAAAATCAAGATGAACAATCGTTGTTGTAGGATTGTGTGGAAAATTGACTACAACAAATTTGGGTTTTGGAAAATTCTCGCTTAATGCTTTTTGCAATGAGGCAAAAAACACATCTTGATCTAGCTCTCCGCCAGAAGTGCTTTTGATAGGAAATTTTATGACATTTGCACCATTAAGGATAAAAGCATAATAATGGATTGGATAGGCAGGCTCTGGCACTATGGCACTATCTCCTGCACCAGCAATGGCTTGAATAAGATGGGCATACCCCTCCTTACTTCCCATACATACACACACCTCTTTGTTTGTATCCAAAAATACGTGATATTTTCTCTCATACCATTTTGCAATTGCCTCTCTTAGCTTATAAATCCCCTTACTTACAGAATATCCTTGATTTTTTGGTTTTTTTGCACACTCACAAAGTTTCTCAACAATATGGCTTGGTGTCATACCATCGGGATTTCCCATACTAAAATCTATCACATCCTCGCCTGCTTGACGCATAGCTGTTTTAATTTCATTGATAGAGGCAAAAACATATTTGGGAAGACGATTGATTTTTTCAAATTTTATTTCCTCAAACATTTATCCTCCTTAATATGGGGTAAATTCTACACTAAGTCCATATTTCAATCTCGCAGGATTGTTAAGATCTGTAACCATCACAAAAGCGGTCTTTTCACTTAAGACAATCTCACTTTCTGTTGCAAAACTATTTTGAGTGATGATCTCTAAGATTCTAAGGTTTTTATCATACAAAACGATTCGAGGAAACCAACCAATTCGAGTGTTTTTCTTTTTGATATACAAAACTCCTGGAGTTTTAACATCAAACCAATACTCTCCTGAAATTTTTTTAATCTCAAATCTTTCTTGCTTAAGAAGTGCCCTAGAATCCAAAACAACCCATTTCTCAATCTCAAGATCATATTGCCAATGCAAGAGATCATCTCGTCTTACCTTGAGTGGGGTAATCCCTCTCTTCTTTAGTTCATTGAGAAAAACAACTGGATCTAAAATATGCTCTGTAACAAGTGAAAAAGTTAATTCTACTTCGCCTTGATCATACTTGGCTTTTGAAATCGTGAAATAGGAGTATCCAATAGATGAGAGTGTGCTATTGACTGCCCTTGTAAGAAAGATGGGTTTGCTTTTGGCTTTGAGTGTGATTTGAAGCTCTGAGGGTTCTGAGAATACAAGTTCTAAAAGCCCATTATCTTTGAGAGTTTTAAGGATAAGAAAATAATCAAGCTTTCCATCAGGAGTAAATTTCTTCTCATCTTTAAAAAGTCGTTTGATAAAGTTTTGGTTTGTGTAGTAGGCTTGCTCTCCAATAAAATTTTGAATACTATCTTCTAACGCAGTGCAAAAAAGAGAAGTAGATACAAGGAGGATAGAGCAAATAATCCTTACCATTCAACCCCACCATTAAGATAAATAAATTCTTCTTTACTTATCTCTCTTAGTCCTCCCTCTTTTGTATGAATCAAATAAACCGGTAGATACCCACCAAAATCCTTACTCTCATCATCCAAACTTAGAGTAAAGCCTCCTCGTGCAATATTGATGAGCAGTTGTTTGTCTAGGGGGATTTCAAACTCTTGCTTTGTTTTTGCAACTCGTTTTTTGCTATCAATATTGATAATCCCCACCCACAAAGGTTTTGAACTCTCGATATAAAGGACGTTTTCTTCATTAAATCCAATATTGGCAAAAACCTCTTCCCCATACTCAGAAATCTTTTTTTGCTCAATTTCTGGCTTTTGTGATTGACTGGCTTGATTTTGCACTTCATCTTGCATTTCTATGACTTGTGTTTCTTGCACTTCTTGAGAAGCTGGGGCTTGTTCTATAACTTCTTCTACTTGGATTTCTTCTTGAATCTTGGGTGAAGTTTTTGGAAAAAATGAAAAAAGCAATATTGCTCCAACAACCCCAATCAAACCAACAGCACCCCAAATCACAAATGGATTTTTTTCTGTATTCTCTCTATTTTCAGTTGGAGTTGGCATAGCTTGAATATGATGAGCCTGATGATAGGCTTTGTATTCCTCAAGCCAAAAGGAGAGATCAAGATGATATTGTTTCTCTAAGATGTTGATAAATCCTCTTGCTCTTACGCCATCAAGCTTGTCAAATCTCTTGTTTAAAATACAATCAATCTTTAAAATATCAAGCTTTGTATCTTCTCGTATCTTATCAACGCCAATTTGTTTAAGTCTTTCTAACGCATTATCCATTTTTTAGCCTATGAATCAAAATTCCTGTCGCTACTCCGACATTAAGGGAGTTAAAACTATTTTTCATTTCAATAGAGATTATTTTATCCATTTTTTGTTTGATTTTTCCACTCAACCCCTCTCCTTCGGCTCCTAAAAACAATGCCCACTCTTTTGCTGGTGTAATCGATGAGATTTCTTCTCCGCCCATATCTGCCCCATAGCATATCTTGCCCCTCTCTTTTATTTCGTGAATAAGCTCAAGAGGATGAGGGGTGAGAAAAAATGGCATAGAGAGCATTGCTGCACTGCTTGTTCTAATGCTCCCCTCTATTGCATTTGCTCCCAAATTTCCTCCAAT
Organism: Candidatus Helicobacter avistercoris; assembly: GCA_019115525.1. Classification (GTDB taxonomy): domain Bacteria; phylum Campylobacterota; class Campylobacteria; order Campylobacterales; family Helicobacteraceae; genus Helicobacter_G; species Helicobacter_G avistercoris. The sequence goes on from DXDJ01000018.1 coordinate 17,934, forward strand.
AATAATCCCATCAACCCCCAAGCTATATGCACTTCTAAAAATTGAGCCAATATTCCCCACATCACTGATACCACAAAGCACGAGCAAAGTAGGAAGTAAGAGTATCTCCTTTTTACTCACAGGCTCAAGTGGTGTGATTTTTGCCAAAAAACCCTGATGATTCCCCCCTCGTGCCATAGCCTGTGCTTTTTTACTATCTATTCTTAAAATTTTTGCTCCTATTTTTAAAAAGGAAGAAAAGAGTTTTTTATCAATCTCTTTTGCCAAATAAATCTCTTCAATCCTCTGGGGACAATGCTCTAGAAGATGAAGCATAATTTGTTTGCCATAAACAATCATTTTTCCTCCTGTATCAATCGCTCATACCATTCTTTTGTAGAAATATCTGTTAGTTTTGAGAGAAGTTTGCTTTTGAGTTTTGGTGGAAGAGGAAATTCTAAAATCTCATCTGCACTCAAAGTTTTTTGTAGCGTCTGTTTTGAAAATTCAATCACCAAACACCATTCTCCTTGCAGATTCTCACCCTGCATTTGAGATAAAACTTCCTCAACATTTCCAAAAAAACTTTTTTGAAATTTCTTAGTCATCTCCTTAATCGCAAAGAGTTTGCAATCCTTATCAACCTCCAACAAATCTCCCAAGCTCTCCCAAAGGCGATGAGGACTTTCAAAACACACCAAAGGCACTCCATTTTCATTACCCAAAGCTCTAAGCCAATATCGCAATTTCTCTCTTCTCTCTTCTCTTTTGTGAGGTAGAAAGCTATCAAAAACATATCCCCTATCCCCAAATCCACTGTATGCAAAAGCAAGAGCAGGAGCACTTCCACCCAAGACAATCTCAAACTCTATATCATTACTTCTTGCAAAATTTACAAGTGCTGATCCTGGATCACTAATGCAAGGCATTCCCGCATCACTCATAAAGACGACATTTTGAGAGAAAAAATCTTTTGAAATTTCACAAAGAAACTTATCTTGATTGTGTGTGTGAAAAGGATAAAAATCACGATCTTTTGGTTGAAGAAGATTTTTTTGGATCAAAAGTGAAAGAAGCTGTTTGCTTATCCTTGTATCCTCACAGAGAAAAACCTCTGCCTTACTGAGGATGTCAAGCGTATGAAGGGTAATATCGGCTAGATTGCCAATGGGGGTAGGCAATAAATAAAGCACAATTATTTCATATTGTATTTTTGTCTAAACTTCTCTACCCTACCTGTTGCATCAGCAATCTTATCGCTTCCTGTGTAGAATGGATGACAAAAACTTGAAATATCAATTCTCAATTCGCTCTTATTGCTCATTACTTCGATTGTTTTTCCGCTTGTTACACAAGTTACTTTGCAAGGGACATACTCAGGATGGATACCTTTTTTCATTATTTTTCCTTTTTGAAGATAGTATTAACTCATTTATATTTCGAGCATAAACCTGCAATTTTATCAAAAAACTAAGAATTTGAATCCAAAGTTTTGATGCTTTTTGCTTTTTGTGAAAAATTCAGAAGGTTTTGGGCATTAAAAAAACAAACATCAAGATTTTGGAGTGATTTTTCAAAAATCTTCATACAAGTATAAGCATCAGCATAAGCTCTGTGAATCTGAGGAGTATGAATCTGTAAAAAATCATTCAAAAAATCAAGTCCATAACGAGCAGATGGAATGCTTCTTTTTGCAAGCTCGATTGTGCATAGCTTTTGGTTATAAAGCCCTATGCCAAAAAAATTGCTATAACAAAAATCCAAAAAAGTATAATCAAAGCCAACATTGTGTGCTACAAAAATACTCTCCCCCAAAAACTCTCTAAAATCCTCCAAAACCTCTTTCTCCAAAGGAGCATCAATGACTGATTCTAAAGTAATCCCTGTGATTTCTTGGATGATTTCTGGCACACTACTTGCCCTCACATAACTCTCAAATCTATCCAAAACTACACCATCACGATATTTGATTGCCCCTATTTCAAGGATTTGAGAAGTTCTAGGATCCGCTCCTGAAGTTTCAATATCTACAAAGCAAAAAACCTGATCTCTAAATTTCCGCTTCAAACTCCCCAAATAAACTTCATTATTCTCAAAAACAATATCCATCCCAATTTTGTGCAAAAATTCACAAGAATTTTCACAAATCGCCAAATCCCTCAAAACCTCATCTTTTTCACAAAGAGAAAGAAAATCTTGCATACACAGCACTTTGTTTTCTAGAGCTTGTAAGATTGCGTTGCTTTTTGGCTTAAGCTTGGGGGGTTTGTGAGGAAGATTTTTTTGAAGTGAAGGATCAAGCCTGATAATATGTTTCAATTCACCCTCTCTTCAAAGAAGCAATCGCTTCTGCATAATCCTTGGCTCCAAACACATAGCTACCTGCGACCAATACATCAGCACCAGCTTGCACCAACATAGGAGCATTGATATGATTAACTCCTCCATCCACTTCAATCAAGCAATGGGGGGCAAACTCATCTCTAAGATTTTTTAATTCCTTAATCTTCTCAATTGTGTGAGGAATAAATTTCTGTCCTCCAAATCCAGGATTTACACTCATCAATAGCACCATATCCAAATCTGGCAAAATATACTTTAGTTCATGCACTGGAGTATGGGGATTGAGGGTAAGACATGGAGAAATATCTTTGGATCGAATATAAGAGATTTGACGATGGATGTGAGATTCTGCTTCTAAATGGAATCCCAAAAATCGAGGTTTTAGCGGAGCAAAAAGTTCAAGAAAAAAAGGCACACGCTCAACCATTAGATGAATGTCTAAGGGGATAGAAGAAATCTTGGCAATCTGCTCAACAATCACTGGCCCAAAAGTAAGATTGGGGACAAAATGTCCATCCATCACATCAATATGAAGCAGATCAGCTCCAGCTTGAGAAATCTTATCAATCTCCTCTTCTAACTTCAAAAAATTTGCAGACAAAACACTTGGAGCTACCCTCATTCTTCTACCTTCTCTAGCTTAAAATCAAAAACTAGATTGTAACAAAAAGCTTTGATTTTTATAAAAATCGTTATAATTTTGGAGCATTTTTTATTTTAAGGATGGTTATGCAAACCCTGATTGACACTCTCTATTCTCTTGCACCTAAGGTTTCCAATCTTATCACTCTAGGGGAAACTTCCTATACTACCTCAACAAATCAAAGCGGAGATACTCAGCTTGCTCTTGATGTGCAAAGCGACTTACTGATTCAAGAAGAGTTATCTTCTTTGCCTTGTGTGAAAGCAATTTTTTCTGAAGAAAAAGAAGAAATCATCCAAATCAATCAAAATGGAAAATATCTCATAGCCTATGACCCAATTGATGGTTCTTCCTTAATTGCTGGAGATTTGAGTGTGGGAAGTATTTTTGGAATCTATACAGAGAGTTTTGAGGGAAAAAATCTTATTGCCAGTGCATACATTCTTTATGGGCCACGATTAGAAATCGTCCTTGCTCTTGATAAAAACACTCCCCCTATTCACAAACGATTCAATCCCCATTTACAATCCTGGGATGAAGCAAGCCAGCTCACACTCAGTGAAAAAGGAGCTATCAACTCTCCTGGAGGAACACAGAAAAATTGGAGTTGCAATCACAAAAAAATGATTGAGGAGCTTTTTGCTCAAGGATACCGACTTAGATATTCTGGAGGAATGGTGCCAGATTTACATCAAATCCTTACAAAAGGTGGAGGGCTTTTTAGCTACCCTGCAACTAGCGATGCTCCCAATGGTAAGCTACGAAAACTTTTTGAAGTGTTTCCTTTTGCCTTTATGTTTGAATGTGCTGGAGGAGAGGCCATTGATGGCAAAACTCGCTTGCTTGATCTTCCTATTTCTCACTCACACGAAAGCACGCAATGCTTTTTTGGAAGCAAAGAAGAAATAAAAATAGTCAAACTCGCCTACAAGGATGAAAAATGAGCGATGCATATCTGCAAAACTTCAAAGAAAGCAAAAACAAACTTGAGCAATGTCAAGAGGCAAAACAACTCTCCTCATGTATGCAATGTCCTCAAATCCTAGAATGTCCAATACGAGAGGAATATGTCAAGGCAACCTACTCTAAACTCAATAAGGGTAAAAATGGGGAATTTGATTTTTAAGATTCTCCTTTTTACCTCTTTAGCATTCTTTTTTTCTGCCTGCAAGGAAGAAAACCTCAAAACCGCAATTAAACAATACAAAGATAGAGATTTCAAAAACGCACTGTTTAACTTTGAAAAGGCCTGTTTGCAAGGACAGATTTATGCATGCAAAATGACTGCATCCATGTATCTTCATGCCAAAGGCACAGAAGCAAGCAAAGCAAAATCACTCAAAGCACTTGAATATGCCTGTCAATGGGGTGATACACTCTCGTGTAAAATCACTTACAAAACCTATAAAGCACTCTCTCTTCACCAAATCGCAAATCAAATGCTCCAGTATGGATGCCAAGGTGGAGATAGCACTCTTTGTGTGCAACTAGCAATCAATGCCTATAAAAACAACGACATAAAAGCTTCTTTAGAGCTTGCCAATAAAGCTTGTTATGGTGGGAATCTTCAAGGATGCAATCTCTATCTTGTTTTGATTGAAAAACATCAAAAAGATCCTCAAAAAATCAAATTGATTGAAAAACAGATTCAAAAACTCAACTCAAAGAATCAATCTTCCTAAGAATAGGAGAAAAAGACTTCAAAATAATCTCCACACTCTCCCCTTCTCTCATTCCCTCAATCTCATCTGGATGGACGACAAAACTCATCACTTCTCCACCCAAAAGCACACACACTTCACATACTAGCTCATTGTGTTTGATCTCTAAGATTTGAGCAATCAATTTAAGATTGTTTTTTTCAAAAGTTTCTTTAGGCGTTGTAGAAGAGAGCAGTTTGCCATCTTCTAGCATCCACACTCTTTGAGCAAGAGCATACACCTCAGCAATATCATGACTGACAAGAACAAGGGTAAAACCAAACTCCTTTTGCAAAAGCAAAACCTCTAAGAGAAGTTTGGATTTTATTGTGTGATCTAGAGCCGAGAAGGGTTCATCAAGAAGAAGAATCTTTGGAGAATTTGCCAATGCCCTAGCGATTGCCACTCTTTGGGCTTGTCCTCCTGATAGCTCAGATGGCTTTGTGTCTTTGAGTTTGATAAGCTCCATCATTTCTAAGAGTGAGTGGATTTTGGCAGGAGAAGCATTTTTCCCATAGTTGATATTCTCATAAACACTTAGGTTTGGAAAAAGTGAATAATTTTGAAAAACAAACCCCACTCCTCTGTTTTGAATAGGAAAAAATCTCTTTCCATCATCCCATATCTCCCCCCCAACCCTCAAAGTCCCCCCTTCAATCCTCTCAAGTCCAGCAATGACCTTTAGTATCGTGCTTTTACCTGCACCACTTTTTCCAAAAATAGCCACCCTTGAGTGGCTGTCAATCTTGGCTTTAAGACTAAGAGTAAAACTTCCATTCACTCCATTGAGGGTTTTATAAAAATCAAGTTCGATCATTTAAAAACCTTTTGTTTATATAAAGCATGACAAAAAGCAGAACAAAACTCACTGCAAAAAGAGTGAGCGCATACTGATGTGCTAAAGGATAATTGAGCATCTCAACTTCATCAACAATTGCGACACTTGCCACTCTGCTTACCCCCTCAATATTTCCACCAATCATCATCACAACGCCAAATTCCCCCACAGCATGAATAAAACTCCCCACACAAGCAATCAAGATTGATGGCTTAATATTAGGAAGCAATACCCTAAAGAGCGTATATACCTTTCCTCTTCCAAGAGTGAAACTCGCCTCAGTAAGATAGCTTGGCAATGAACTCAATCCGGCTTTAATAGGCTGAATCATAAAAGGAAGGCCAAAAATCACACTCCCTAGCAATATCCCCTCAAAACTAAAAACAAGCTTTATCCCAAAATACTCAAGCAAGAATTTTCCAAAAAATCCAGTCGGTGAGAGAGCAAGCAAGAGATAAAAGCCAAGAACGGTGGGGGGCAAAACCAAAGGTAACCAAACCAAAACCTCCAAAATAAGCCGACCCAACCCCCTAGCATAATAAAAATATCCCCCCATCACAATCCCAATGGGCAATAAAATAATCATTGTCAAAAATGCAAGCAAAAAGGTGAGTTGCATAGTTTCTAGAAACATTTATCCCCTCTCAAGGATGATTTCGTTGGATTTGACAAACCAAAAAAACTCCTCCCCTACCCTGACATTTAGCTCCCTAAGGGCTTCATAAGAAATCAGCGAGCAAATCTTTCTACCCAAAAAATCAAACTCAACCCTTGCTAAAACCCCATTCTCGCTAATGCCAGTAACCAAGCAGAGGAATTTGTTTCTTGCACTAATCTGGAAGCTCTGTTTGTGAGCAATCATCACATCGCTCTCCTTAAAGCAAGCCTTCACACTCTCCCCCTCTCTCCACTCTCCTCCCAAACTCATCACCCCCAAAGAAAACCCATCCCCCTCAACTTTGATAAATGCGATACCTTGAGCAATTTGCTGACTTACAATTTTGCCAACAAGCCAATTCACTTCCCTCTCCCATAGCCAAAACTCTCAAAAATCTCTTGAGCATCATTGCTAAGAATAAATCTTCCAAAGGCTCTTGAGAGGGCTGGATTTTTTGTATTTTTTAAGATAATAAATGCTTGTTGAATAGGAGAATAGTCTTGAGGATCTAAGATAAGATAGGAAAAGCTAGGATCGCCAATAACAAGAGAGAGCGCATTCAATCCCACTTCTGCATTGCCACTTTTGACAAAATTTAATGCCTGACCAATAGAATCTCCATAAACAAGCTTATTTTTAAGAATCTGCAAAAATCCCATATTTTCAAGATACTCAATCCCCGCTCTCCCATAGGGTGCAAGCCGTGGATTTGCAATAGCAATATGTGTAATTTGCTTTGAAGATTTAAGAACTTGGGGGGTAGAAATATTAACTCCACTTGCAGTGCATAATACCAACTTGCCAAATGCATAAATCTGAGGCTCTAGAAGTGCGTATCCCTCTTCAAAAAGCTTTTGAGGTTTTTGCACATCTGCTGAAAAAAACAAGTCCGCTTCATAGGAGTTTTTTATCTGTGCGTATGCTTTTCCAGAAACAAGATAAGTGATTGTGATTTTTTCATCAGGGTAAATACTCAAAAATTCTTGTTTTATCACTTCTAAGACATTTTTGAGATTTGCAGCAGCAAGTATATTTAACTCTCCAGCACTAAGATAAAGTGCTAGAAATACGCTCAAAACTAAAGCTCTCATCCAAAAGCTCCTCTTCCGTTATATTTTTTTGTATATAACGGATATTTTAGCATAGCAACCCTCAAAGTTGGGTTGCTTTTTTGCTTTAGACTTCGCTTCTTTCCTTAATTGTTTGAGCTACCTTAGAAGCACTTTCACGGATTTTATCCATCACTTCTTTGGCTTCTCCAGCAAGTTTTACCCCATCATCAACTTGATCAATACTTGTTTTGATATTATCTACAACCTGTCCTGTAACATCTCGGATTGAATTGATAGTGGTTGTAATCTCTGTGATTGATCTTGAAGTTCTCTCTGCAAGCTTTCTAACCTCATCTGCAACAACAGCAAATCCTCTTCCATGCTCTCCAGCTCTTGCAGCCTCAATTGCAGCATTGAGTGCTAGAAGATTTGTTTGATCTGCGATATCTTTAATTGTTTGAATCACAGAAGTAATCTCATCAGATTGGCTTCCCAAGCTTCCTACTAGGCTGGAGCTAGTTTGCATCATTTCTGCAATTTGCTTCATATTGTTTGTAGTTTCCTCGATTACTTTGGCTCCCTCTGTTGTCAATTTGTCATTCTCTTGAGCCATTTCTGAGGCGATTTTTGTATTTTCTCTATCATTAAGTACTTGCGGAGTAATATCAGCGGCAAATTTAATCACACGATAAACTTTTCCATTAGAGTCAAAAATAGGGTTGTAGCTTGCCTCTAGCCAAATCTCTTTATTGTCTTTTCCAAGTCGCTTAAATTTCCCAGCTACAAACTCTCCTCTCTTGAGACGATTCCAAAACTCAGTGTATTGAGGAGATTGTGTGAAGGACTGATCGCAGAAGATTTTGTGATGCTTGCCTTTGATTTCATCGATGGTGTATCCTAGAGTATCAAGGAAGTTTTTATTGGCATCCAAAATATTGCCATCTGTATCAAACTCAATTGCAGCCATTGATCGATTGACCGCATCAAGAGTGTTTTGGCTTTCACTAACTTTATTAACATAAGAAGTGATATCTGCTGCTATGGCTACGATGTATTTGATTTGATTATCATCACTCAATACTGGACTAAAAGTTACATAAAACCAAACCAAAGCTCCACTTTTGCTTTTTTGAGAATAAACTCCAGAAACATCGACATTGGACTTGATCGCACTCCATAGTTTTTCATAATCACTCTCTGTTACAGAAGGATTTCTGAGATTTTTGTATCCAACTTCTTTGAGTTCTTTAAGAGTATAACCCATCGTATCAAGATATTTTTGATTGACATCCAAAATCTCATTATTAACTGTAAGTTTTACAACAGAAAAGCCTCTATCAGCAGCTTTTACAATCGCACCCTGCTCTTTGATTTCTTCTTGCAATTTTGCAATCTCTACTTTTAAATCTTGATTGAAAAACACTAAAAACTCCTTAAGGGGAAAAATTGCAGGTATTATAAAACAACTCAAGCCAAAAATCCAATGAGATTGTAAAATAAGCAAAGAAAAATAATCAAAAAACAAAAAGAAGGAAAAAGAATGTTTAATATCGTTTTGCTTGAACCTCGGATTCCACAAAATACAGGAAATATCGGGAGGCTTTGTGTCGCTGGATGGGCAAGATTGCACCTTATTCATCCTCTAGGTTTTATCCTCTCCCAAAAAGAAATCAAACGCTCAGGAATGGATTATTGGGAGAAGCTAGAAGTCATTGAGTGGGACAATCTTCAAGCATTTCATCACGCCAATCCCATTTCCCCCTCGCACTTTTTTCTCTCTACCAAAGCTTCAAAAAGCTACTATGATGCAAATTTTAGTGATGAATGTTTTATTTATTTTGGAAGAGAAGATGCTGGACTGCCTACTTCATTGATCCACTCTAATTTTTCTCAAACCTACAAACTCCCCATGAGAGAGGGCAGAAGTATCAATCTTGCCACATGTGTAGGGGCAGTGCTTTATGAAGCGATTAGACAAAATCGCTCTATTTTGCATATTCAATAGAGCGACACTCTCTTATAACATTGATTTTGATTTCTCCAGGATATTGAAATCCTTCCTCAATCTCTTTGGCAATCTCTTTGGCAAGCACAGCACTTCCCTCATCGCTTAAGATTTCAGCCTCGACAATCACTCTAATCTCTCGTCCAGAATTGATCACATAAGATTGCTTTACTCCCAATTTTTGATTGATCAACTCTTCAATCTCAATTGCTCTTTGTAAGAAATTTTCCAACGCTTCTCTTCTTGCTCCAGGTCTTGCAGCAGAAAGCACATCAGCAGTGCAAACAGCAGCAGCCTCAACACTTAGAGCCTCCTCATATCCATGATGAGATTTGATCGCATTAAGCACAATAGGGCTTTCTTGATATTTCTCGCACAATTCATAGCCAATATCCACATGATTACCCCCAAGCTCTTGAGTTAGTGCCTTGCCAATATCATGAAGCAACCCTGCTCTTCTTGCCATTTTTGCATCTCCACCCAACTCTCCTGCAATAATCCCTGCAAGCCTTGCCACTTCGATAGAGTGCCCCAGTGCGTTTTGTCCAAAACTTGCACGATACTTCATTTTTCCTACAAGCTTTTTGAGTTCTGGATGCATATACCCCAACCCCAAATCAAGCACAACATCTTCACCATCTTGTGTGATTTGATCCTCCATCTCTTGCACGATTCTCTCATATACTTCCTCAATGCGTGAGGGCTGAATCCTTCCATCCTCTACAAGTGCCTCTATAAGCTTTGTTGCTATCGCTCTTCGATAGAGATTAAAAGAACTTAGCACAATACTTGAGGGTGTATCATCAATAATCACATCCACGCCTGTGATCATCTCTATTGTCTTGATGTTTCTCCCCTCTTTTCCAATGATTCTTCCCTTAAGCTCATCGCTGGGCAATGTGATGACATTGATCAACCTCTCAGTTGCAAATTCACCAGCATAGCGTGTTGTAGCTTGAGCAATAATATAATTGGCTTTCTTTCTAGCCTCTTCTCTTGCTTCATTTTCATACTTTCTAATCAGCTTCCCCTTATAGTCAATCAAGTCATCCTCAATCATCTCACAAAGTCTTTTTCGCATCTCTTCAATTGAGATTCCAAGATTTTGAGAAAAAAGAGTTTTGAGCTTTTCTCTCTCGCGTGTGTATTGCTCTACTAGTTTTTCCTGTGCTTTTTGCTTTCTAGCAAATTTTTCTTCTTCATTCTTTAAAAACTCTTCTTGTTTTTCAATTTCATTCAAACGCTTTTGAATCTGTTGATTTTCTAAGCTTTGCTTTTGTTCAAATTCTTGAATCTTAAGCTTATAGCTCTGCTCCAATTCCATTTCTTTAAGTCTTAGCTTTTGGAGCAAGAGTGGATTTTCTTCTTCTTTTGGAGTTTTGTTTAGTTTTTTAAAGATGATAGAAAAAATCACTAGGAGAAAAACAATCAAGATTATAAGGCTTATCCATATCCATTCCATTTTTCTTTCTCCTCACTTTATATCGCGGAGTTACAATCAAATCCGCACCAATATCAAAATCTTGTGTAACATTTTCTTTGACATATAAGCCCAAAAGGCTTACAAAAATTATATAGGGTTTATTTGACAATTTGGCATAAAAACGATCGTAGTATCCCTTGCCAAACCCAATCCTTCTCATTTTGCAATCCCATCCTAGCATTGGCACAACCATTGCATCAATTTTTGGATTTTTTTGGGTTTTTCCCCTTGGTTCATAAAGGCGGAATCTTTCTTTAAAAAGTGGAAATCTAAAAGGAATGATCTCAAACTCATCGCCTTTAAGTTTGGGTAGATAAACACAAACCCCTCTTTTCTTTTTGAGTTTATAAAGCAATGCGGTAATATCAAACTCACCCAAGAGAGGATAGTAGAGCAAGATATGCTTTGCTCTTTTGGTGATCAAAACTTTTTGGAGTGTTTGAAGCATTAGTTTTTGAGTTTTTCTACCTCTAAGAGATTTTATTTTTTCTTTGGCTATGGCTCTAATTTGCGTTTTAATATGTTTTCTCCTATAATTGCTTCTATGAAAATAATGAAATACTATCTTTTATGGGTTGTTTTTGTCCTCATTTTTACAGGTTGCAATGCAGAAAATAAAACACCCAAACAAACATATCCACAATACAAAATCATCGGAGAAGATTCCAAAACAATTGAAATTATCAAATACAAAAACAAAGTCCAGCTTTTGCCTGTATACACTCCCAAAAGACCTGTAATGTTTTTTTTTATCCAACCCTCTTGCACAGAGTGTTTTAGAGGGATTGAACATATAGAGCGATTGTATGAAGAATACAAAGACAAAATCTATTTCTTTGCCATCCTCTCAGATTCTCAAAGTAATGAGGAGAATTTCAAAAGTGAGGTGGAAACTTTGAAAAAAAATTACGCACTCAATTTTGATTTTTATCGCAGTGTTGATGAAGATTTTTTGCAAAGCTTTGATCGAGAAAGTGATAGCAATTTTATTGCCCTTTATGATTCATCTCTCTCTCTGATTGGAGAATATGAGGGAATTATCCCAGAGGAAATGCTCGAGCTAGATATCAACTTTTCATTAAAATAGGAGAAACAATGTTTAACGCACTTAAAAATACTCTTCTTAAAACCACTCAAGCTTTATCAGAGGCTCTTGGAGGGAAGGGAAAACTAATTGAAAAAGATTTGCTTGAAGAGGCATTGATTGAGAGTGATATTTCTTATGATTTGATTGAGCAGATTCTAAGCTCCCTACCCGCACAAATAAGCCGTGATGAATTAGAAGTGGCACTCTATCGCTTTTTTCGTGCAGAGAGTTATTATGATTGCCTCTCTTATACTCCCCCAACCCAAAAACCAAATGTTTTTTTGATTATTGGAGTTAATGGTGCTGGGAAAACAACTACGATTGCAAAACTTGCTAACAAGGCAAAAAAAGAAGGAAAAAAAGTTATCTTAGGGGCAGGAGATACGTTCCGTGCTGCCGCAATTGAGCAATTAAGACTTTGGGGGGAGAAGCTAGGAGTTGAAGTGATTAGCTCAAAAATTGGTCACGATCCTAGTGCCATCGCTTTTGATAGTATCAAAGCTGGACTTGCACGAGGTGCAGATGAAATTATTATTGATACAGCAGGAAGACTACATAATCAAACCAATCTCAAAAACGAACTAATCAAAATCAGCAATGTTTCTCAAAAAGCTCTTGAGGGTGCAAAAGTGCAAAAACTCCTTATTCTTGATGGCACACAAGGAAGCTCAGCAATCAATCAAGCCAAAATTTTCCATGAGATTTTAGATGTGGATGCCGTGATTGTAACTAAACTTGATAGCACAAGTAAGGGAGGGGCGATTTTGAGCATTATCTATGAGCTTAAAGTCCCAATAGCCTATATTGGTGTCGGCGAGAGAGAGAGTGATCTCATCCAATTCAATCAAGACGAATATATCCAAACTCTCCTTGATGGGATTTTTGAATGAGTAAGAAAAAAACCCTACTTTTTGAGTGCCAAAGCTGTGGTTTTCAAAGTCCCAAATGGTTGGGGAAATGCCCTCAATGCAACTCTTGGGAGAGTTTAATTGAGCTTTCAAGTGAACAAGTAGCTTACTTACAGCACTCTGCAAAATCCCCCATTTCATCCAACACAGCTCGAGCAATTACAGAAATTGAAAGTGAAGAGTTTGTCAAATTTAGCTCCCTAGAGAGTGAGTTGGATATTGTTTTGGGTGGAGGGATAGTAGCAGGTGGATTGTATCTTATAGGTGGAAGTCCGGGTGTGGGGAAATCCACCCTACTTCTTAAAGTCGCCTACAATCTTGCAAAAAGTGGAAAAAAGGTTCTTTATGTAAGTGGAGAAGAAAGTGCTGGACAAATCAAAAGTCGTGCCCAAAGACTTGAGTGTTTGCATCCAGATTTGTTTCTTCTTAGTGAAATTGAGCTTGAAAATATCCTCTCAAGCCTCTCTTCTTTTGAGGTGTGTATCATTGATTCGATTCAGACGCTTTTTTCAAACTCAATTAGCTCTGCTCCTGGTTCTGTGGCACAAGTGCGAGAAAGCACTTTTTCACTTATGCGGATAGCAAAGCAAAAAAATATCGCCATTTTTATCATCGGACACATCACCAAAGAAGGATCAATCGCTGGACCTAGAGTGCTAGAACATATGGTAGATAGCGTGCTTTATTTTGAAGGAGATCCTAGCAAAGAGCTTAGAATCTTGCGAGGATTTAAAAATCGATTTGGAAATACAAGCGAGGTGGGTATTTTTGAAATGAAAGAAACCGGACTTGTAAGTGCCAAAGAAGCTTCACGACTATTTTTTGAAAATAAGAAAAAAATGGCAGGAAGTGCAATCACTGTTATTTTGGAGGGTTCAAGAGCTTTGGTGCTAGAAATCCAAGCCCTAGTGAGCGAAAACAACTATTCTATCCCCAAACGCCTTGCAACAGGGTTTGACCTCAATAGACTAAATATGCTTCTAGCACTTTTGGAGAGAAAGCTACAAATCCCTCTTAGAGGTTATGATGTATTTGTCAATGTCGCAGGAGGGATAAAAATCAATGAAACAGGAGCAGACTTGGCAATCATCGCCTCAATCATCTCTAGTTTCAAAAATCGCCCACTCAACCCTACAACAGCCTTTATTGGTGAAGTAAGTCTGATTGGTGATGTTAGAGAAGTGGGAAATCTTGATGTAAGACTCAAAGAATTGGCACATTATGGCTTTAGCAAAGCTATCGTGCCAAAAAAACCCAACAATCCAAGTCCCATCACTTGCTATGAAGCAAACGAGGTTACAAAGATTATTGATTGGATGTGAGTGGAGAGCTTTATGCTTCCCACTCTAAAGATGCCAAACCTCCAAGAGAAGTTTCCTTGTAGCGATGATCCATATCTTTTCCAGTTTGATACATTGTTTTAATCACCTCATCAAGTCCAACTTTTGGTTGACTCTTTCGACTAATGGCCATTCGCGCAGCACTAATAGCCTTGATTGCTCCAAACGCATTTCTCTCAATGCAAGGGATTTGCACAAGTCCAGCAACAGGATCACAAGTAAGCCCCAAATGATGCTCCATTGCAATCTCGGCTGCTGAGCAGATTTGATAAGCATCTCCACCCATAATATACGTTGCTGCTGCTGCTGCCATAGAACTAGCCGAGCCAATCTCTGCTTGACATCCAGCCTCAGCTCCACTGATAGAAGCATTTTTCTTATAAAGCGATCCAATTGCGATTGCAACCAACAAAAAATCTACAACCTTACAATCAAACTCGCTCCCATAGAGTGCTTGCAGATAGAGCATAACTGCTGGAACAACCGCACAAGCACCATTTGTAGGTGCAGTTACAACTCGCCCACCAGCTCCATTCTCCTCAGCAATAGCAATAGCATACAAAGAAACTTGATCTACAAAACTTAGAGGATCTTTTGGATCAAAATCACTCTTAAGAAGCTCAGGTGCTCTTCTTTTGAGTTTCAGTGGACCAGGTAGTATCCCCTCTGTTGAGCAACCATTACGATAAGAATCTTGCATTGCCTCCCAAATCTCAGAGCAGTATTTTTGGATATATTCTTTGGAATTGAACTGCTCCTCATATTCCATAGAAATCTGTGCAATGGTTTTCTTGTGCTTCTCACAAAGAACCAAAAGTTCCTTTGCATTTGAAAAAGAAATTTTAATATCTTTGTGTTGCTCTTGTTTTGGAGGATTTTTTAGTGCCTCTTCTGTGGCAACAAATCCGCCTCCAACAGAATAATACACTTGCTCAAGCACAACTCCACCATTGCAATCATACGCACTCACTTTCATTCCATTTTCGTGCAAAGGTAGAAAATCCTGATAAAAAATCACATCTCTCTCATAGCTAAAATCAATTTCTTTTCTTCCAGCAAGATTGATTTTGTGATTTTGCATTGCCAAAGAGATTGTTTCATCTTTAAGTGATGCACTCAAGTCTTTGGCACGGATTCCATTTAGACCAATAATACAAGCCATATCTGTAAGATGTCCCTTTCCTGTAAGAGAAAGCGATCCATAAAGCTCGATTTTTATTCTCTCTACCTTGCTAACATTTTCTCCTAAAGCATTACAAAACAGATTGCAAGCCAACATTGGCCCCACGGTATGGGAGCTAGATGGCCCTACACCAATCTTAAAAATACTTAGATTGCTACTCTCTGCCATACCCCACCCCATTTTTTATAAGAAGAATTTAGCAACAATACTTGAGATCGCAAGCAATCCTGTGATGACAACAAATGCATCAAGTGCTGGATTTTTCCATTTCTCCATATTCTTCACTCTATATACTGCATACACTGGCATCAAGAAAAGGATCACAGCAATGATTGGCCCACCCAAATCTTCAATGAAACCTAGAATGCTTGGATTGATGTATGCCACGATAATCATAGTTGCATATACAAAGCAAGTTGTGAAAATATTGATTGCTTTAAGGTTTGGATTTTCATTTCCGCTCATCTTAATAGCTTTTCTAATAATTCCATTCAACCCCTCTCTAGCACCAAAATAATGCCCAAAGAATGAGCTAACAATCGCTAAGAATGCAACAAGTGGTGCACCATAAGATACGATAGGATTATCAAGCTTGTTTGCAAAGTAAGAAAGGATTGGAATATTCGCCTCTCTTGCAGCTTGGAAATCGTTTGCATCCAAACACATAATACAGCTTACTACAAAGAACATCACAAAGAAAAGGAGCAATCCTGAAGTTCTAAAAAGCACTTGAGAAGCTTTATAAGGTGCCAAATCCCCATACTCTCTTCTCATTGCAACAGAGAAAGTTGAGATTGCAGGAGAGTGATTGAAAGAGAAAACAAGCACTGGCAAAGTAAACCATACAACGCTGATAAATTCTTTTGTGCTAGGAACATTGCTCAAAATCTCAAGTTTCCAGTGAGGAACAAGATAGATTGAGAAAATAAAAAGCACAATGCAAAGTGGATAAACAAGTGCATTGCACACTTTTGTAATAAATTCTTCACTCAAAGTCATCACAAACATCATCGCACTAATAAGCACAAAAGCAAGAATTAGACGATTGAAAGGCTCAAGTCCTAGCTGATTGACAAAGAAACTATCAAATGTGTTTGTAATCCCTACACCATAAGCCAAACAAATAGGATAAATCGCAAAGAAATAAAGCACGGTGATAAGCAAGCTCACTCCACGGCCAAAATGCTCTTCTGCAGCGTGTGTAATATCTTTGTCAGCTGCACTTGAGGCACAAACAAAGCGACTAAGCCCTCTATGGCTAAGCCAAGTCATAGGAAAAACAAGCAAAGCCATAATCACAACAGGCCAAAACCCACCAGTTCCTGCTCGAATAGGCAAAAACAAGATTCCAGCACCAACAGCTGTTCCAAACAAAGATAGCATCCAACGAGTATCAAATCTCGTCCAACTCATCTTCTCACGCATAAAAACTCCTTAAAGAGAATGATTTGAGTGCAAATCGCACTGAGCAATATTCTAGTATAAAATCATTCTCTCATTAGAAAACTTCAAAAAAGTGTTTCTTTTAGTGCTTCACTTCATAAAGCATATATTGGAATCTTTGAGCAATCATCTGTGCTTTTTGCAAGATAATTTGTGTATCAGAGGGATCAAAAATTTGCTTCAAACATTCCTCAAATAGCCCTAACCACGCATCAAAAAGCTCTCTTGGAAAAGGAGGTAGCTCAATATGAGCTTTCATAGGATTGCCCTGATAGTCTCCCTCTCCTAGCAACATCCCCATCCAAAAATTCCCTATCTTTTTCTTATGAGCTTCCCATTTCTCATCACTTGTACCAATTGCATTATTAAAAATCTCTCCAAGTTCCCTATGATTGCGGATTTTGGCATAGAATACATCCATCAATTTATCGATTTTTTCTTGTGTAATTTGTGACATTTTCACTCCTTGTTTTTAAAAAATTTGGAGCCTTTTAACATACTTTGACACATTTTGTGTTACAAACTTAACTTTTTGTAACATTTTTGAAATTTTGAACTTGTTGCATTAGTTTTTCTTTCTTGTTTTGGGGCAAAAATGATGCTTTGATTGCATTGACACTCAAATCCACCATCTCTTCCTCACTCAAATCAAAATTTTCAACAATCAATCTAAAATTATCATTCATATATCCACCAAAGTATGAAGGATCATCAGAATTGATTGTTACACACAACCCCTGCCTTAGTAGCTCTACAAGATTGTGTTCGCTAGGATGCTTGAAGACTTTTAGCTTAAGATTGGAGAGTGGGCAGACTGTTAGGGGGATATGTTTTTGCTTAAGATACTGCACTAGCTTTGCATCTTCAGTGCATCTCACCCCATGATCAATCCTACTTACTCCCAGTTCCAAAGCCTCCCAAATATAGCCACTATCCCCCTCTTCTCCTGCGTGAGCCACGAGCAAAAATCCCTCTTGTTTGGCAAGTGAGAAAAGTGTTTTAAACTTACTGGGTGGATGCCCCACTTCTGAGCTATCAAGTCCAATGGCAATGATTTTGTCTTTGTAAGGAATGAGGGATTTGAGTGTTTCTATCCCCTCCTCTTGGCTTAAATGTCGCAAAATACAAGCAATCAGATAGCTACTTATCCCCAGCTCCTCATCTGCTTTTTTCATCGCATCACTAATCCCCCCAATCACATCTTCTAGATTCACACCTCGCTGTGTATGAGTCTGAGGATCAAAAAAGATTTCTGTATGCACGACATTATTTTCTTTGCACTTAAGTAGATATGCCCAAGTCAGAGAAAAAAAATCCTCTCTACCAACTAGCACAGAAGCTCCAGCATAATAAAGATCAAGAAATGACTGGAGGTTGTGAAAATTGTAAGCTTCCTTGACTTCTTCTATACTTTTATAGGGTAGAGGGATATTGTTTTTCTTAGAGAGTGCAAACATCATTTCAGGCTCAAGTGTGCCTTCAATATGTAGGTGAAGTTCTATTTTTGGGAGTGATTGCAGTCTTGTTGTCATTTTGCTGTCCTTTTGATTTTTCATGGAATTATTGCAAGTTTTTGAGCGTGATTCAAGGAAGCTGTGCTAAAATCACGCCTTTTATATAGACAGGTGTCCGAGTGGTTGAAGGAGCACGCCTGGAACGCGTGTAAGGTGCAAGCCTTCGAGGGTTCGAATCCCTTCCTGTCTGCCATCTATCCTCACAACCTACCAAAACAGCCCTTTTTAGCTTTTTTACTTCAAAACCCTCTCAAAATCACCGAAAATCATGAAAAAATACGAAAAAATCTGCGTAGAATTTACACAGAAACTTACCAAATTACAGACGGATTAAATCTTGGTAATCAATGCAATCATAACACTGATTTTATAGGAGTTACATGGATTTTCAATCTTGATAAAGTTGGAAGAAAACATGGGGAATGCACAATGAATAAAATCTCAAAAGAAGAATTGCTGGACTTTAGATCTGATATCACTTCCATTCTCTCTCCTAAACGATTAAAGAGCTTTGATGGAAATACAAAGCTACTATGAGAATAGGCTTCTAACTTTAAGAGCTGGACATAAGATTGCTGAAATTGAGGTGTATTTGCGAAATATGCTGGACTTTTGCCTCAACAAACTTGAAGGAAAAGATTAGATAAAAACTCCAAGAAGTCTAGCTCTTATCAAAGAAAAAGGAAAAATCCCACTCCAAGATAAAACTCCCTCCCAAATTCTCTCATCTTTGATGCTTGGAGAACTTGTTAGTCTTATCAATCTTTACAAGATAGAACATTACATGTTTGACTTAAGAGATATGGACTTTAAGAAATATCATTGGAGCAATAATGGCTTCTTTAAAATCAATGGCAAAAAGACTTTCTTCTCCAATGTTTCAAAAGTCGAGATTGTTCTTAATCTCATTAGAGATATAAGAAATCGCTGTTTCCATTGGGAAAACCTAACAAAAGTAACAGTCAAAGAAGATGGAAAAGTCTATCCACGCATTACAACCATTTACCCAAAAAATCAACTCCACTTGAGAAAAATCTTGCAGTGATTGAGATATCACTATGTCTATAGAGTTTGGCTAATGACTTGCATATTGACATTCTTTCTGGCTTGAGTATTGTCAGACTTTTCTCACTTGCCACAAAAGGACTATCCAAATCAAGCAAATCAAACTCACAAGCAAATCACTTTTGCAAAAGGATATTTTCTTGCCTTAAAAACCCTCTGCA